>WFND01000192.1 GCA_015484575.1 Helicobacteraceae bacterium | reverse complement strand
TATACCTATTTTTAGAATTTTAATGACTGTTATTCCTCCTGATGTAATGAAGCATTTTTATCTCTATTTTGTCTTATATCTTATCTCACGTATTGAAAAAAATGCTATTGGATATGAGCTTGACGAGAGAACTTTAAATATATTTATAGCAGCTGCTTTGGCTGTCTATATCTACTATCTAATCAAAGACAGAGTATTTCAAACTTTAACAAAAAAATATTTTCAGACAGTGATTTATAGATTTTTGAAACTTCTTATAGCTCTGCTTATTATTGCGGTTTTTGCAAATTTTTATGGTGCAGAGCAGTTGTCATCACGTATCGTTGACGGTACATTTATAATTATACACGCCTCTATAATATTTTACACTTTGAGTCTTATTTTAACAGGTTATATCATTATAATATTGCGAAGACGCATATCTACGGCATCACATATAGTAGAAAAATTTGCAAGACGTGTAGAATACATAACAAACACACTTATCAAGATATGGATGTTTGTCTGGTGGTTTATCATAGTTACTAGGGTTCTTGGTATATATACTTATCTTATTGAGTATAAAAACAGTTTCTTATCTCTCTCTTGGCAGATTGCATCGACAACCATTTCGGTTCAGTCGATTTTTGACTTTTTGATGATAATTATAGGTACTTGGGTTATAGCAAAAGTTGTAGATACCGTTTTGCAAGTTGAGATATTTGCGAGATTTAACTTTCCAAGAGGTGTGCCTACTGCTATATCTACCACATTAAATTATATTATTATCATTAGCGGAACTATTATAGCTCTATCTTCTTTGGGTATAACCCCTGCTCAATTTGCCATAGTTTTCGGTGCTTTGGGTGTCGGTATCGGTTTTGGTTTGAGAAATATAATAGCGAACTTTATCTCTGGAATTATTATGGTTTTTGAGCGTCCTATTCAGATAGGAGACACCATAGAGATAAATAGCACAATGGGTAAAGTTCTTGGTATAGGAGCGCGTTCTAGTACGCTTAAAACATTTGACGGCTCAGAGGTTATCATCCCAAATGCCGACTTTATAGCCAAAGAGATAACAAACTGGACACTCTCTGATGAGAGACGACGTAAAGTTTTAGTTTTCAAAGTTGATTTTGATTCAGATATTGAACTTGTTATGAAAATTATGAATGAAGTTGCATCTTCACATCCAAACGTACTAAAAGAGCCTGAACCAAAGAGTGCATTCTTGGGTTTTGGTGAGTATTATTTGGAGTTTAAACTCTATTTTTGGCTTACTGAGAATCTCATAGAGGCACAGAGTGATATAGCGATAGGTATATATAAGCAGTTGAAAAAAGAGGGTATAAAAATGCCTCTGCCAAAACAGGAATTTTTATCAAAAAAGATTGAGGATACAGGGCTGTGAAAATTATTTCTACTCTCTTTTTGATGTTGCTATCCCTATATGCTCAAAAAACATTAAATGTCTTAACAAGAAATGCCCCGACTACCTTCTATTATGCTGCAGATGGAACAAAAGCCGGTTTTGAGCATGATTTAATCATGGAATTTGCAAAAGATAACGGTTATAAAGTGCATTTTATAATTAAAAATTCTATAAAAGAGCTTATCGAGTCCTTAGAAAATAGAGAGGGTGATATAGCCGCTGCAGGTTTAACTTCTACGCAGGGACGCAGAAAAAAGTTTTTGATTACACCGGGTTACTATAATGTGCAAGAGCAGATAGTGTGTGGACACAATAAAGAACCCCAAGATGTGGCTGATTTGAAAAAATACAGTATTGAAATTATCACAAAAAGCAGTTATGTAGAGAGTATGCAGACTCTTAAACAGAAGTATCCATATCTAAAATGGCGTGAAAATGAGGGATATACAACGGAGCATATCTTCAATGAGATAGATAAGAAAAAAGTGGATTGCACCGTATCTGATTCAAATATTATAGCTATAAACCGCAGATATTTCCCCCATTTACATGTAGCATTTGCCGTTAGTGAAAAGAGACAGCTCTCTTGGATGTTACCGAGAAAAAGTGACTCTTTTAAGTTACATGCTCAAATATCAAAATGGATAATGAAATTTAAAAAATCAAGAAAATTCACTAGAATTAAAGATAGATATTTTGCTCATACGGCATTTTTTGATTATGTGGATATTTCTATATATCATAAACGTATAAAAAAAGTTTTACCAAAATATATAGACTCTTTCAAACGTGCCGGAAAAAAGTACGATATAGACTGGAGACTCCTAGCCGCTCAAGCTTATCAAGAATCGCACTGGAATCCTAAAGCAAAAAGCCCGACAGGAGTACGTGGCATGATGATGCTGACTCTAGCAACCGCCAAGGAGTTAGGAGTAACAAATCGTCTAAATTATCGCCACAGCATAGAGGGTGGAGCAAAATATATGAAAAATCTAATGCGACGTACTTCTGATGGTGTTAAAAACAGATCAGACAGATACAAGTTTGCCCTAGCCGCTTACAACATAGGTATGGGTCATGTGTTTGATGCTATTAGATTAGCAAACAAGATAGGAAAAAACCCATACAATTGGACAAATATGAAAAAGATACTACCTCTTTTAGCAGATCGTAAATACTACAAAGAGCTACGCTACGGCTACGCAAGAGGCAGTGAACCTGTAAAATATGTTAGACGTATAAATAACTATTTTGATATTTTAAGACAGTATTATAAAAATTAACGTTAAGCCAATAATTACTGTGATATTTATGAGTTTTAAGAATATTAATTACTTGTGATGAGTATGCTTTAATAACTGCATCACTATTGTAAAAACTTCGTCTAGGAAAATAGAATATGCTCGGGTTGCTATCTCTTTAAATTAAGTATGCATATTTTATCGCCTTTCAATACGCCTTTATTTCAAAGATAAAATTTTTCGCTGCTATATCTGCTATGACATCTTCTTGGCTTGTCTGCTTTTTGCCATTTGCAGGGGGAGCCATCATTTTACCCATTAACATACCAAAAAACTCCATGGCACTAGCTCCGCTTTTATTAATGATAGAGATGTCTAACCTCTGTGCTTTAGCTTGTAATATTTTTGAAAATGCCGATTTTGTCTGAGTCAGCCATTTCTTTACTGTTGCATTTTTTGTTATTGATTTTGTCTCTTTATCAAAATAGTTCTGTATAAGAGTATCGTACTCAGATATATAAGATGCAAATTTCTTATCTTTTTTTAATAGGTTACGATAACTGTCTGCATTGTTATAAGTTAAAAAGTTTATGGACTTAAATAAAAAATCCGGCATACCTCCGCTTTGAGTGGCTTTTTGAGACTCAAACAAGGCTGAAGCGTTGCGTAGCTCCCCTTTAAAAGTAAAGTTACTTGAAGACTCTTTTGACTTTGAATTTTCTGCTTTTACATCTATGGAGATAGCGTTATTTTTAATATATCTGCTAAATATATCTATCTCCCCGCTTACAGGTAGGCTTAACTGTTTTGCGTAAAGTTTTTCTAGCTTTTGACTAACGTAACTTGAACGTATTTTATTGTCTGTCTTAAATGTTTTCTCAAGATTTTGAGTGATTAACTGATAGATAGATACAGAATCTTTTTCATCAAAATATGCGTCTGTATATTTTAGCTTCGCTTTTCCAAATATTCTCTCTTTAAAACTTACTCCGCCATCACTCTTTTTCATACTGTTTTCATAAGAGATGTTCTCTATCTTTACATGAGATTTTGGATTTGTGTTTTTAATATCAAGTTTATCAATACTGATATATTTTAAGTTATCAGCCATAGCACGATTAAGCAGGTCTTCAAGCGGAGTGTTAAGAGACATATAATTTTTTGAATTTGACTGTTTTTGTGTTTTTGAAATCTCTTTTACGGTCTTTGCAAAGGCACCTTTTTTAAGTTGTGGATTTAAAGCCGTATCGAAGCGAAAGAGTGCTTTTTTAAAGTTGAGTGTTGTATTTTCATCTTTTATGCTGTGGCTGGAGCTTTCACATACATACACGGACGAACTGCCCTTACATGTAAAGCTCACTCTATCTTCTAGCTGAAACTTTAGATAGTTTTGAAGATTAACGGCAGGTTTTGAAGATGCCTGAGGTATAGTAACTGCACCAAGTAAAAGCGGAAAGATAGATATGGTAAGAGCGTATCTGATTTTCATGTAAGACCTTTTAAAAAAATTCATATATTATATAATTACTTTGCTATAATACAACTATAATTTACCCATAAAGAGAATCTATTGACATTTCAACCATACCCTTTTGAAAAACTTACAACACTTTTGCAAAACATAGAGCCAAACAGCTCTTTAGAGCCACTTGTTTTAACTATTGGGGAGCCACAGTTTGATACTCCTGATTTTATTCAACAGGCACTCAAAGATGGCTCTTCATTACTAAAAAAGTATCCAAAAACAGCAGGTGAAACTTATCTTAGAGAGGCGATGCTCTCATTTATTGCCAAACGTTTTAATGTTGAGCTTGATAACTCACAAATTATTCCTACATTTGGAACAAGAGAGGTTCTTTTTAACTTTCCTCAATTTTTACTTTTTGATAAACAAGACGCAACTATGGCATTTACAAACCCTTTTTATCAGATATATGAAGGTGCAGCCATAGCTTCAAGAGCGAAGACGGTATATATAAATCTAAACGAAGAGAACAATTTTAAGCCTGATATTAATAAATATGAACTATCAGAATGTGACCTTGTTATCATAAACTTTCCCAACAATCCAACAGCCTCTGTTTTAAGTCTTGATGAGCTTGGCAAATGGGTAAAACTTGCACTAAAGTATGATTTTGTTCTTTTAAATGATGAGTGTTACAGTGAAATCTATACCGATACTCCGCCACCATCTCTGTTAGAAGCCTCTTTACATGTAAACAATACGGAATTTAAAAATATACTTGTTATAAACTCCATCTCAAAACGCTCATCTGCTCCGGGACTTCGCTCCGGCTTTATAGCAGGTGACAGTGAGATATTGAGAGAGTATATGAAATACAGAACCTACGTGGGTGCTGCCTCACCTCTGCCTTTACAAGTTTCAGCTGCTGTGGCGTGGAGTGATGAAGAGCATGTGGGGTTTTTTAGAGAGATATATAAAAACAACTTTAAAATAGCAAAAGAGATTTTAGGCTGTGAGATACCAAAAGCCACCTTTTATATATACTTACATGTAAAAGATGCTCTTAGTTTTACATGTAAACTATATGAAAAGTACAATGTAAAAGTGCTACCCGGTGAGTTTTTAGGTCGTGAAGATATAGAGGATAACCCCGCAAAAGATTATATCCGCATAGCTCTTGTTGAGACTGAGCAGAGAACTCGTGAAGCGTTGATGAGAATAAAGGAGTGCTTAGATGAGCGATAAGGTAAAGATATTTAAAGAGAGGGTTTTAAAACTGCAACAAAAATCAGATATTGCCGGTCTATATGTTTTAGAACTAGAAGCTCACGATACTCTTAATAAAGAAGATTTAAACGGATACTACGCAAATATATTGGAGTTGGCACTTGAAAATCTTACAGATGCTCTTGAGATAGCAAGGCGATTTAAGCTTGATGAAGTTCAAGATTTTGCGACTATTAGAGCCTTGTATGAGTATGCGATAGAGCATTATAGTGCAGGAAGTACAGATGATGGTGCTGCTCTTTTTGAAATTCTTGTAGGTTTAAGTGAAGATGAAAATTTTTCTCAAGCTATGAAGATACATCAACTCTCAGCACAAAGCGGATTGGATTTTGATGATTTTTTAAACAAGATAGCAGATATACCTGCAACCCAAATAGCTGGAACTTTTTACATCTCTAGTTTTAGTGATGAGGCTAAAAATATCTTAGATATAGCACAAGCAAGTGAAGGTATAAAGTGAAATACCATTTTATAGGAATAGGGGGCATAGGCATCTCCGGACTTGCAAAATATATGCATTACAGAGGTCATGAAGTGAGCGGTTCTGATATTTGTGAATCCATTATCACAAAAAAATTAGAATCCGAGGGCTTACATGTAAGTATTCCTCAAGTGGCAGAAAACATAACAGACCAAGAGCGTGTCATACACTCAGCAATAATAAAAGGCAACAATCCGGAGATTTTGGCGGCAAAAGCAAAAGGTATTGAAGTTATTGCAAGGCGTGAAGCTCTTTTAGAGATTTTACATGATTCAAAAGTTTATGCAGTTGCGGGGGCTCATGGAAAAAGTACAACATCTGCCATACTCTCATCAATTATGCACGGTTCGGCTATCATAGGGGCAGAGTCAAAAGAGTTTGGCTCAAATGTACGTTATTGTGATGATAGTGATATACTGATTTTTGAGGCTGATGAGAGTGATGGAAGCTTTTTAAATTCAAATCCTTACTGTGCAATCGTAACAAATGCCGAACCTGAACATATGGAGTATTATAATTATGATGAGGAGCTTTTTTATAACTGTTATAGAGAGTTTATACAAAAAGCACCTTGGCGTATCTTAAATGCGGAAGATTCTTTTTTAAGTAATCTTGAAGGAGATGCCACTAGATTGTATCCTAGCAGGGATATAAAAAATATAGAGTATATCTTACGCCAAGATGAACCGTTTACCCGTTTTGAGTTTAAAAAGTATGGTATTTTTGAGGTTTGGGGTTTTGGTGAGCATATAGCACTAGATGCCGCACTAGCCATCTTAGCAGCACAAAAGAGCATGGATGTAGAGAGTATTCGTAAAAATATCTTAAACTACAAAGGCATAAAAAAACGTTTTGATATTGTCGGCAGTGATGAGAATGTTGTAATTATAGATGATTATGGACACCATCCAACAGAGATAAAAGCGACTCTGCAATCAACAAAAGAGTATAAGAGATTAAAAGGCATAGAGAAGATAACAGCTATCTGGCAACCCCACAAATACTCAAGAACAGTGGATAATCTTGAGGCTTTCATATCATGCTTTGATGGTGTGGATGAGCTTATTATACTGCCTGTATGGGCTGCTAGTGAGCAAGAGCAGTTTATAGATTTTGAAAAAGAGTTTTCACGCTACAATCTTTTTATGGCGGATAGATTAAAACGCACTGATAATACGATAGAGTTAATAAAAGATGATACAATAGTAAAAACATTAGATAGCGGTATTTTAATCGGTTTTGGTGCCGGTGACATCACCTATCAGATAAGAGGATAAGATGAGTTATATTTTAGGTATAATAGCCGTTGGAATTTTATTTTTAATCTTACATAATCTAACCGAGCTAGATACAAATCAAAAAAGTTTTATAGTAAAAGCACTGCTTGGACTTATCTTAAGTATGTATATTTTCAATCTATACTCAGATGCACAGCGTGATAAAATAACTGATATAGTATTAAAATACGAGCAAAACAAGAACCTTACATGTAACGATATAGATGTAAACAAGAGCAACTTCTCTTACAGTGTCGGAACACAGACTTTTATAGGGCTAAAAAACTCTCCTCACTACGGTCGCTTAATCAGTGCTAGTGAGTGTGAATAACAACTCTGTTTTTACCAGCCTCTTTTGCATCATAAAGAGCTCTATCAGAAAGTTTAATCATCTCATCAAGAGACTCTTTGGCGAGTGCGAAAGAGACTCCTATGGAAACTGTATATGATATGTTTACATCATCAGTTTGGATAATATTGTCTTGAAAAGCTTTACATATCTTATTGAAGAGTTTTTTTGAATCTGATAAATTTATATCATCAAGTAAAACGCAAAACTCTTCTCCGCCAAAACGGGCTGAGAGGTCAGACTCTCTTAGATTTTCTTTAACAATTCTAGCCATCTCTTTAATAGCTATATCTCCTACATCATGACCGTAAGTATCATTTATCTTTTTAAAATCATCAATATCTAGCGTAGCAACAGCCAAAGTATGTTTTTTTCTAATGGCTTTTGCTAGTATGGCATTTCCCGCATCAAAAAAATGTCGTCTGTTAAAAGCTCCTGTTAAAAAGTCTCTATTTGCTAAATCTCTTGTTTTTTCAAAAAGCTCAAGAATCTCAATACTTGAATTAGCTTTTACAAGAACCTCATCATCACTAAATGGTTTTATAATGAAATCATTTGCTCCCACTTTTATAAAATTTTTAATAGTCTCTCTGTCTTCAACAGTGCTTATTGCAATGATTGAAAAATCATCTTTTGTGTATAGTGAGCGTATCTTTATCGATAACTCCAGACCATCCATGTTTGGCATATTGTAATCTGTAATCAATACCGATATATTATTGTCTCTGTTTTCAATAATATCTAAGGCTTTCAAGCCATCATCTGCCTCAAAAATCTTAATATTTAGATGTCTAAGAGCATGTTTTATCTTTTGACGGTACAGTTTGGAATCATCAGCAATAAGTATTGACATCTTATGGTGTTTAAGAAAAGAGTACACTCTTTTAACAGCGTAACTTATACTTTTAGAGTTAGTTTTTATAACATAATCAATAATCTCTTTTTTAAAAACCTCATCTCTTAGCTTGCTGCTTAGTGTACCTGTAAGTATTAATGATGGGATATGATGAGAGTTAAAAAGTGCGACTATTTTATCGGCAGAAGCATCAGGAAGAGTTAAATCTAAGATGGCAAAATTGATATTTTTATGATTTTCACGAAGAATTTTTGTAGCTTGTACATAACTCTCCGCAAAAAGTGCATTTAAAGTTGGATAACTTTTAAACTCCCTAAGAAGAGCATTTTGTGTAATTTTATCATCTTCAACAACAATGACATTCTTCATTGCTTTATCCTTTGGTATAATACCGCTATTATAATCCATATTTATTTTAAAGAGACTTATTTGAAAACAACTTTTGACATCTTGATAGAGAATCTTGATTTGACTACACATATAGATTCATTTGACTCCTTTTTTAGTCGTAAAAAACCACTTTTTATAGAGGGAGACCAAGAGCTTCATTTTAAGTATATATCTGCACTTGATAAACTCGCTTTTAAAGCTCCCGTAAAGATTGAACCATTTAATACTATGCAAAATCATCTAAAAAAACATGGTGTTTTGAGATTTGAGCAGATTTTTGAGCTTTTAAAACTTATACGATACTTTAGACGACTTAAAAACAGTGATTTTGAAGGTATTATAGGTGTATGGCTTAAGAAGATAGTTATACCGGAGGCTTTTGATGAGATAGATAAATACTTTAACGAACAGGGACTTTTTAATGAGTCCATGGATGAAAATATCTACGGCTTAACACAGCGTATAACTACTTTAAAACAAGAGCTAAATGATAGCATGAAGAGACTGATATACTCAAAAAAACTCTCATCCTATCTTGTAGATACCCAGATTCACTACATAAACAATGAAGAGGCTCTGCTTGTACGTGGTGGTTTTAATCATGTTCTTAAAGGCTCGATGATTGGACGAAGCAGTGGAGGGTTTTTCTATATTGTTCCAGATACTATCTTAAAATTTAAAGAGCAGATACGCAACGTAAATCAACTTCGTGAAGCAGAGTTTTATGAGTATGCAAAACGTTTCTCACAGACTCTAAAAGAGCATCTGCCTTTTATAAAGTTTATAGATAGAGAGTTTGATAGATTTGATCACTATCAAGCCCGTATCCATTTTGCACGTAGCAGAGATTTTTCCATTGTTAAAAGTGTAAAAGAGAGTGTTGTCGTGCTTGAAGGTTTTGAACATCCAGCTTTGCAAAAGCCAAAGCCGGTAAGTGTTGATTTTTCAAAAAATGTTTTGATGATTACAGGTGTAAATGCAGGTGGTAAGACGATGCTTTTAAAGTCTATTCTTTCAGCTGCGGTGATGGCAAAATATCTTATACCTATGAAGATAGACAGATACAAGTCACGTATAGGCTCGTTTAAACGTTTTGAAGCGGTGATAGATGATCCTCAAAATGTAAAAAATGATATTTCCACATTTGCAGGGAGAATGAAACAGTTTGCCAAGCTTTTTTCTCAGCATGATGCTCTTATAGGAGTAGATGAGATAGAGCTAGGAACAGACAGCGATGAAGCTGCAGCACTTTTTAAAGTTATTTTAGATGATTTGATTGCAAGAAAACAGAAAATCATTGTAACAACACACCATAAACGTCTTGCTGCTTTGATGGCAGACAGAGATGATGTCGAGCTGATGGCAGCGGTTTATGATGAGGAGAGTCGTACACCGACATATGAGTTTTTACAAGGCATAATAGGTAAAAGTTACGCCTTTGAGACAGCTTTACGTTATGGTATATCAAACACGGTTATAAATAGAGCCAAAGAGGTTTACGGAGACAATGCCGAGAGATTAAATCAGCTTATAGAGCGTGGGTCAGAACTTGAAAGAGCATTAAAACATAAAAACAGTGAGCTAGATGAGCGTCTGCAGAGTGTTAAAAAAGAGCAGTTATTATTAAAAGAGGCAAAAGAGAGACTGTATCAAGAGCTAAAAGAGCATCAGGCAAAACTTGATAATGAGTATGAAAAAGCCATCAAAACAGCAAAAGAGGCTGCAAAAGAGAGTGATAGTGCCAATATTCACCGTAAAATGAATGAGGCAAATAAAAATCTACCTAAAAAACCCATAGAGCCTAAAGAGCCTAGAAGTTTTAAAATCGGTGAAAATGTCAAGTACCGTAAACAAAGAGGAGTAATCATATCTCTAAAAGCGAAAGAGGCTATGATAGAAGTTGAGGGTATGAGAATGAGGGTAAAACTCAAAGATTTAAAACATACTCAGCCACTTGCAAAAGTAAAACCAAAAGTACATGTAAGCACACAGGTACAAAAGCGTAGCGGGTTAAAGCTGGATTTACATGGACAGCGTGCAGAAGAGGCTGAAGAAAATTTGGATATATTTATATCCGATGCTCTTATGCAAGGCTGGGATGAGGTTATTGTTTATCATGGAATAGGTACGGGTAAACTCTCATATGCCGTAAAAGAGTTTTTAAAGCGACACCCTAGCGTAAAGAGCTTCTCTGATGCACCTCAACATATGGGCGGATTTGGAGCAAAAGTGATTAAGCTCTAAAAACGATGAATTTTTTTAGGCTCTTTTAACTCATCAAAGAGCTTGAGAATAGAGATTTTTTCTCCCAATATCTTCTTATATACCACATAATTTGCCAACACTTTTTTACCGTATTCTCGACTTTGCGAGTTTAACATCATCTCCATAGTTAAAAATGGCTCGTATCTGCCTTTTGAAAAGTTTTTCTTTTTTACATGTTTTCTAGCAAAACCATATCCACCGTTATAGCTGTATGCCAACAGTAGTGGATGATAAAAGCTTTTTTGCAACCATTGTATATGTTTTATCGCATATTTTAGATTTATTTTTGGTTTAAACATATCGTTTAGGTTTCTTATCTTTTTATCCATCTTCTTGTCCATAGCATGAACTAAAAATGGCATCATCTGCATTAATCCCATAGCAAAAGAGCTAGACAGAGCAGATGGAATAAAACGACTCTCTTGACGCATAAGAGCATATATAAGAGCTTGTGAATCTATAGGTAAATCTTTTAAATATTTTTTATAAGGTGTTAAAAAACCCTGTTTTTTGTATTTTGTTGAACGCTCATAGATAAAAGAGGATACCTCTTGGGTAGAGTAGTTTTTTAACAGTGCATTTAACCTTTTTTGTGGAGTTGTTTTAACCTCGTCTAATATTTTCAGCCAGATAAACGGGTCTGTTATATCCTCTTTTTGAGCAGTAGAATTGCTTTTGAGTGTTGCGTAGTAATTTCCAAGTGCTTTGCCTAGCTTTTCACGAGCATATAGAGTGTAGATATTTATATCAAAGCTTTTACTCAACTGCTTTAATGTTTTTTTACTATGAGTTATCTGGTATTTCCAAAATAGAGCTTTATCTTTATCAGATTGATAATAAAATCTTAGATATGCCATATTGAGCTGTTTTAAAGCTATTTTCTCTCTTTTTAACCTAAGAGCATTTAGTGCTAGGTAGAAGTTTGATTTGGCACTCTTTATATCTTTTGGATTTACATGTAAGAGTGATTTTTGTATCTTGTTTAATTGGGGATATAATACTCCAAACGCTATAAACTTATCAAAACGTCTATCTTTTGATAGATTGTGTAACTCTTTTTTGGAGTAGGGGCGGTTGAAGTTTTTATCTCTGTAATCTTTTCCGGCTCTTGTAAAAATCTCTAAAAGAGTTGAAGCAGAAAGTATGTTTGAAATCTTCTTATCTTTCATGGCCCTCATCCAAGAGAGTCTCTTTTTGTCTTTAACTTTTTTTAAAAGTTTTTTTCTCTGCTTTGGAGTAAGTTTTTGGTATTTGTAGGGAGTCAGAGCTAAATTTAAACAATTCATATCTTTTAATATTAAAAGCTTCTCTGCCTTTGTGGAGATACATTTTGTAATATATTTAACAGCTTTATCGTCTCCTTTTCTAGCGTAAGTGTAGAGATTGTTTATGGAGACATCTTTTATCTGATAAAAGGCTTCTTCCGCCTCTTTTGGTGTTATCTTCTGTCTCATAAACTGCCAAATCAGAAAGTTTTTAGCTCTGCTTGGAGGTTTTGAGTTTATCTGTTCAAGCGTTATTGCATCGGCATTAAATGCCAATACGGCAAGAAAGAGAAGTTTAATCATATAGCAGTAGCAATAGAGTTAATCATACTGACAAGAATAACATCTATAATTTGAAGCCCTATGATAATAATAAGAGGTGAAAGATCAATACCGTTATATACACTAGGAATATAGCGGCGTACAAGAGAGTAGGCAGGTTCTGTTATGCGATACAACACTTGCACGATAGGATTGTTCGGATCAGGTCTTACCCACGTTAAAAGTGAGGCTATGATAATAACCCAGATATATACATTTACAAGATTGTGTAAAATTCCACCTAAACCATATATAATACTACCAATCATTTTATAATCTCCTCAAGATAATTTTTTAAATACGGGTACAAACTAGAAACATCTGCCCCATCTTCTACTCCTGTTAAAAGTAGCTGTAATAGACTCTTTATAGAGTCACCTTCTAATTTTGTTGCCTGTATGATGTAGTGTCTAAAATCATCAAACTCTTCAATATGCGGAGCTTCTTTTATCGCTTTTCGTATGATATTTATCTCTTTGATAAATTTTTTCGGTATCGTTTTTGGGGCAAATATCGGCTCTATTTTTAAGCGTAACTCCTTTAATGTACTAAGCTTGTTAAGATATATTTTTGCTATCTCTCCAATATCTTCATCAGCAAAACCTACATATCTCGAAAGCTCTTTAGAGTCCAGTCTCTTTAGATGTTCTGCGTTTATTAGACGTAGCTTGTCTATATCAAAACTAACATCTTCTTTTGAGATATTTGATAAATCAAACCATTTTAGAGCTTCTTGGAGTGTAAAAATCCGTTCTGGAGTCTTAACTGTTATTGATATAAGATAATTGATAACAGCCTCTGGCAAAAATCCCTCTTCAAGCAGACTTTTGATATTAAACTTATCACTGTTTAATATATTTGGCAAATATAGATACTCTATCTCTTTATCATAACCTAAAGCTTTGCGAATAGCTGTCTGCTTGGCTGTGTTGTTTAGATACTCTTTATCACACACAACCGTAGATATATCTCCTATCATATCATCAACGCCAGAGGCAAAATCATGAGTGGGTTCTTTATCCTGAGTCATGATAATAAAACTCTCTTGCGGGTTTTTTAGACGTATAACAAAAGGGTTTGGATTGTCTATTGTCATATCTGCTCTAAGATTTTCACAAGTTCCATCATATCGATACTCAATTTTTAACATCTGTGCTTTTTTACGTTTGTCCAATATTGTTTCCGGTGTACAAAAGCAGTTAAATGCTCTTTTATCATGTAGAAGTTGCAGAGCCATTGCTCTATGATATTTCAAGTAGCTACTCTGATAGACAACCTCTCTATACTCTATACCAAAAAGCCCCAATATATCAAGAATTTCTTGATCTTTACCCTCTATGATACTTTTCTTATCTATATCTTCGATACGTACCACAAAAGATTCATCTTTTAATTTTGATACTATATAGTTAAACAGTGCAATGCGGAGATGACCGACATTTATATCACAGGTAGATGATGGTGCGAAACGTAGCATTAAGATTCCTAAAACAATTTTTCAAATAATAGCAGATGATTCTAAAGCACAAATAAAGTAGAATCTTTTTTTATAAAGTTTTGGTTTTGAAGGAAAAAGATGGCTTTGGCAATTATGTGTTCTGGAGGTGATGCTCCGGGTATGAACCCCGCAATTAAAAAATTTGTTGACTATTCATATAAAAATGCTCAAGAGAGTTATCTTGTTTATGACGGTTTGGAAGGTTTGATAGATAATAATATCAAAAAAGCATCTCATCATGATGTTGCAGGTATTATGCACAATGGAGGGACGATTTTACGCTCTTCTCGCTCAAAACGTTTTTTTGATGTAAAGTATCGCCAAAGAGCCTTTGAAAATTTGAAAGCTCATGGCATTGATGGTCTAGTAGTTTTAGGCGGTGATGGCTCTTTTCGTGCTATGGAGAGATTTTCATCTGAGTTTAATATTAATTTTGTCGGAATACCAAGCACTATAGATAATGACATATATGGCACAGATTACTGCTTGGGAGTTGATACTGCACTAAATGTTATTAGAGACTCTTTAGATAAGATACGCGATACTGCCGCTTCATTTAAACGTGCTTTTATCGTGGAAGTTATGGGACGTGATTGTGGTTTTTTAGCTATTGTTTCTGCCATGATTAGCGGGGCAGAGGTGTGTGTTATTCCAGAAGTTGAATTTGAGCATGAAAAACTTGGCAAAAGATTGGCAAAAGAGGTTAAAGACGGTAGAAAATACATCATAGCCGTCGTGGCAGAAGGTACAAAAAAGACAACACAAGTCTATAACTGGCTTCAAGATGAGATAGGCTTAGAGACTCGTGTAAGTATCTTGGGGCATATTCAACGTGGCGGTAATCCTACTGTTTATGACAGACTTATGGCTTTTGATTTTACGATTATAGCGGTTGATTATCTCTTGACACATAGTGACTCCAACAAAGTAGCAGTATATCAAAAAGGTGAATTTAAACTTTTAGATATTCAAGAGGTTGTTTCACACAAATATGAGTTGCCAAAACACTATTTACGAGCTGTAAATTTACTAGATTAGGAGAGGGATATGTCTGCTAAAGATAGACAAAAGTGGGATAAAAAATATAAAGAGACACCAAAACTGCTACAACCAAGAGAAGCAAGTAAAAAGGTTGTAAAATTTTCAGATAGATGTGAAGGCAAAAAAGCGTTAGACGTAGCATGTGGAAGCGGAAGAAACTCTCTCTATCTTGCTTCCATAGGTTTTGACGTTGAGAGTGTCGATATATCCCAAGTGGCTCTGGATGTTTTAAAAGAGAAAAATATAGAAAATATTCATACAAAATTGTTAGACTTAGATGATTATGCTCCAGCCAAAGAGAGTTATGATTTAATCATAAAATGCAACTACCTTCAAAGAGATATGATTAAAAAATTATCTTTTGCCTTAAAAAAGGGCGGTGTAATGATTGTGGAGACCTATATGAATCATGAAAGCAACACAAAACCAAACTCAAACCCCGATTTTTTACTTCAAAAAGATGAACTAAAAAGTTTTTTTGATGAGAATTTTAAAATTTTAGAGTATGAAGAGTTTGATAATGAGGCTTATGAGATTTATAGGATGAAAAAGCAGTCTATAGTTGTTAAAAAAGTGTAAAAAGCCATATAGCTAATATTTTATTTTTGCCAGATAAAGCCCTTGAGGCGGTGCTAGTTTTCTTGAGTGTATCTCTTTACATGTAAGCTGTTCTCTTAGATGCTTACATGTAAGCTTATTATCAGATATAGCCAGTAAAAAGCCCACCATAAGGCGTATTTGACTTCTTAAAAAGCCATCTGCTTCAAAATATAGAGTTATCTTATTGCCTATCTTGTATGCAAAAGCTCTGTATATTGTTCGTATTGAGCTTTTTGTATCGCTTCCGCTTTTCATAAAATTTTTAAAGTCATGTCTTCCTTCAAAAAGTTTTATAGCTTGAGAAATTTTATTAAAATCTATCTCTTTTACAAAATTTACATATCTAGCTTCAAAAGGATTCTCTTCATTTGTGCTTATAACATAACGATATACACGACTTTTAGCACTATATCTAGCATGAAAACTCTCATCTACCTCTTGTATATCTCTTACATGTAAAGTGCTTGGCAGTTGATGATTTAGCATATCTTTTAATCTATTAATATCACTCCAGTATGCAGGAAGCTTTACATGTAAGACTTGAGCCGTAGCGTGAACATCTCTATCTGTGCGTCCTGAAGCTATCGGTCGGTCTGTGATACCCAGATTTAATAAAACACTCTCAAAGAGTCCCATAACAGTTTTTGGTGTTGATTTTTGAATCTGAGAACCCATAAAAAAAGAGCCGTCATAAGAGATAGTAATCTTAATTTTCAAAATCGTGCCAGAACTTGTCTTTTATACATCATATATGTTATAGATAACCAGAGAGTTATCACAACAGGGATAGTGTAAAATGATATAACATCTTGCAACCCGATAGTTGCCCCGTAATAAAACAGTATCGCCAAAAAGATGTATAGATATATGTGAGCTTTTTGGTGACGCTCATGTATAACGCTGATAGCAACTATAAAAAAGAGGCTGATAACGGGAAAGATACTCAAAAGAACATCTGTTATAAACATTCTTATCTTATTACTTCTTCGCTCTGGGTCTAACCAGAATTTTACAGGTGTCAGATATGTTCGCAAATCTGTAACAAGTACATTGTTTATAGACATCTCATCAAAATTCATTTGAGAGAGACTTTTATCTGTATAGCCGTAGCCTTGTCCGCTATTTAGCTTAAGAGTCAATACGCCTTTTTTGTTTAAAACTTTGGCTTTTTTTGCACCTATTAGCATCTCCTCTTTAACATCTTTATGAAACAAAAAGACATTACTGTATGTCTTATCTGGATTTGCTTTTCCTATATATAAGAGCCAATCACCAAAGTTATGACCAAACTCTGAAGCTGAAAGATTGAAATTTGCTTCACTTTTTTTGTATCTTAAAAAATTTGTAGAGAGTACCGTAGCGTGGGGAAACATAATAAAAAAGTCAAAACTAAGCAAAAGAGTCAGTAAAAGGGCAGGTTTAAAGAGTGTTTTTAAAATAAAGCTAGGCTTAATGCCCATCGCAAAGATGACAACTATCTCATTGTCTGTTGAGAGTTTATGCAGAGTCAGTGCTGCTGAAACAAAAAAGGTGACAGGCAGTGTGTAAAAAAGTAGCTCCGGCAAAACAAAAAGATAGAGCTTAAACATCTCCCAGACACTCACTTGAATAACAGATGTATAGGTAGCAAGTTTTATCAAAAATATAACTGATGCGATAGCAAACAGCGGTATAAAGATAGAGAAAAACAGAACCGTAAAGTTTGTAATTATATATTTACGGAGTCTATCCATACAGAGAATCCAGATAACTCATAACTTGCATATCAAAAATAAACACAATAAAAGTAGCCATAGCTAAAAATGGGATAAACGGCACTTGCAGAGACTCCTCATCTTCATCATCTTTTAGTAAAACCATAGCCGGAAGTGCTAAAAGTGCAGATATAAATATGGCAGCTAGAGTAAGTTTTACACCAAGTATAGCCCCCATGGTTGCTGCAATCATAATATCAGCTTCTCCCATAGCCTCTTTTTTGATGATATATGAGAGATAAAAACGTAAAAGTGTAAAACCACCTGCAAAGAGCAGGGCGTTTATGCCATGCTGTACAAACATAGGTATTGAAAAGGCACTAACTATAGCCAAAGTCAATGCTAAAAGATTAAGAGAGTCCGGCACCATTTTATAATAGAAGTCTATAACAGACAGAGCAAGTAAGAGCAAAAATACTATAGCAATACCAAAAGTAGGGATAGCGATACCTAGTTTCATAAACACAAGCAGAAAGATAATCCCGCTTAAAAGCTCAATAATAGGGTATTGCTTAGATATTGGTGAGCCACAAAATGAACACTTACCTCTTAAAAACAGCCATGAAAATATGGGGATGTTATGCCAAGGTTTTAGTTTTGCTTTACATGTAACGCAGTGTGAGGCTGGAAATACTATGCTCTCTTCTTTTGGAATTCGTATAATAACAACATTTAAAAAAGAGCCTATGAGCGTTCCTAAGATAAATATAAAAAGTAATTCCATCTATAAACCTCCAAAACGGCGATGAATTTGTTCAAAGTTTTTTAAGATAGATTGTAGCTCATTGGTACTGAAATCAGGCCATAGCGTATCACTAAAAAATATCTCTGCATAAGCTGACTGCCATAGAAGATAATTTGACAGTCTCTGTTCTCCACCGCTTCGTATTAAAATATCTACACTTTGAGATACGTCAAGTGCTTTGTCTAAACTATCCTCATTAATCTCTATATTGTTGGCAATAAGGCTGTTTACAGCACGAACTATCTCATTTTTTGAGCCGTAATTTAGAGCCAAAGACTGAACAAGACCCGTGCAGTGTGCAGTCTTTTTTTGCACATCTTTGATAGTGTTTTGAAGATTGTTGCTAAAAGCAGATATATCACCTATAGCTTCAAAACGCACACTGTTTTCAAGATATACGGGCAACTCTTTTTTTAGCCATGAATTTAGCAGTTTCATAAGAAAATCTACCTCATATTTTGGACGTTTCCAGTTTTCAGTGCTAAAAGCGTAGAGTGTGAGTCTGTCTATATCTTTCTGATTTGAACAAAATGTTGTTATCTCTCTTACCACCTCAGCACCACGCTCATGACCTTTGACACGTTTTTTTCCCTGAGCCTCTGCCCAGCGACCGTTTCCATCCATAATAATAGCAATATGTTTTTTCATCTATAGCTCTTTTGCCATATCTAAAATATGAAAAGAGAGAGACAGCTTATCTGTTCTTGGAAGTTTTGAGATATTTGAAGCGGTTATGAAATCTATCTCATTGTCAACAGTTCCAAAACTTTGAGAGTTTTGCAAGATGTTTAAACAGACTGCATCTACACTCTTTGTATCTATGATATTTGAAGCATTTTTAGTTGCTGTTTTAGTATCCATCTCTGCCTTAAAAGCTACGGTTTTCAACCCTTCTTTATTGATATTATTTAATATATCAATATTTTGCTTTAAAAGAAGCTCCCATCTCTCTCCTATATCAGACTTTTTCATCTTTGCATTTTGTGCAAAAGCTGGGATATAGTCACTAACAGCAGCTGCCATAAACAGATACGGCTCTTTTTGTATAAGTGCCATGGCATCTGAGTGCATAATAGAAGGTTTTGACATCTTACCTTTTTTTGCGATACGTATGGAGTCTGTAAGATACTCATACATCTCACTAGAACTCTCTACATCTATAAGATGGATATTCTCAGGAATATCCGATTCAAAACGTGTTGCTATTAGATTTACGTCTGCACCTTTTAGATATAGAGCAGTTGCCAAAGAAGATGCCATCTTTCCACTTGAAAAATTACTGATATATCTAACATCATCAATCTTCTCGATAGTTCCTCCACCTGTAACAATAACACGCCTATCCATCCAAAACTCTTCTCTTAAAAGCACTCTTGAAGCTCTCCAGAAGATATTTATAGGCTCTGCCAAAGCACCATCTCCCTCTGTTTTACAAGCGAGTTCTTTTACCTGTGTATCCACAATCTCGTAGTTTGCTATCGCCAACATCTTTAAAGAGGCTTTTGTTATAGGATTATTTAACATATTTGTGTTTGCTGCCGGTGCTATTAGTTTTATTTTTGGATCTGCCAAAGCACACTGTGTGAGAAGATTATCGGCTAAAGCGTTTGCTAGTTTTGCGATAGTGTTAGCAGAACATGGAGCAATAACATACAGGTCAGCCCATTTAACTATGCTTATATGGTTGTTGTCATCTGCCCAAGATTCACTCTCTATATCTAAAACTCTGTTTTGAGTGAGAGTCTCCATGGTTAGGGGAGTTATAAACTTTTTCGATGCTTCGCTCATAACTACTCTCACCTGTGCACCGGCTTTTACAAACAGACGTACAAGTTCAGCACTCTTGTATGCAGATATAGAGCCTGTTATGCCTAGAAGTATCTTCTTGTTTTTAAGTAAAGTATCTGAAATATACACTATTTTTTCCCAAAAAATTTATAAAAAAAGTTCTCTTTTTTTACCATTTTAGTACGACTGATTGCTAGAGAGCCTTTTTCTACAGCATCTGCACTGACTGTTGTTCCTGCCGCTATAATAACATCATCTTCGATAACACACGGTGCAACTATCTGTGTATCAGAGCCGATAAAGACATTTTTACCGATAGTAGTTTTATGCTTGTTCTTGCCGTCATAGTTACATGTAATAGTTCCGGCTCCTATATTTGAGCCTTTATCTATACTTGCATCGCCTATATAGCTTAAGTGTCCGGCTTTCACGCCTTTGAGAGTCGATTTTTTCACCTCTACAAAGTTTCCTATATGTGTATCTGATATATCCGAGAGTGGGCGAAGATGTCCCATAGGTCCTACATCAGAATTTATTACTACACTATCTTCAATAACGCTATGAGCTTTTATGTGAGAGTTTATTATATGTGAGTCACCGGTAATACGTACTCCGTTTTCTATGATACACTCTCCTTCAAAATTTACACTCTCTTGTATGTATATGGTTGATGGAAGCTGCATGGTTACACCCTTTGCCATCCAAGCTTCTTTTATCTTATCTTGCATGATAACTTCTGCAGAGGCTAAATCAGCTTTTGAGTTTACACCTTTAAACCGCTCTTCATCCACCAAAAGAGGTTCTATGCTTAAGCCATCAGCTTTTGCCAATGCCACAATATCTGTAAGGTAGTACTCTTTTTGGGCATTATTATTTGATAATTTTGGAAGGTATCTCTCTAAAACACTCTTTTTAAAAGAGTAAATTCCCGCATTTACATGGGTGACTTTAAGCTCATCTTCTGAGGCATCTTTTTGCTCTACTATATACTCAACTCCAACATCAGAGATGATAACACGACCGTAGCCGTCTGGATTTTCAAGATTAAAAATAGACATAATAATATCTGAATCACAACTTATAAAACCCTCCAACGCCTCTGGAGTTATAAGTGGCATATCTCCATTTAAAACTAAGATTTTTTCATGTTTTGCAGAGATATTCATAACTGCACCACCGGTTCCGGGGTAATTGACGGCATCTTGTTCTATAAAATTTATATCATCAAAGTATCTCTGCATCTCTTGTATAACACGCTCTTTTTGATGTGCAACTACAACACTTATGTCATCAGATATTTTTTTAGAAGCTTTGATGATATGAAAAAGCATAGGTTTGCCGCTAATGAGATGTAAAACTTTAGCTTTATCTGATTTCATACGACTGCCTTTTCCTGCAGCTAGTATAACAATGGATAGTTTATCAGACATAAGAGAGACCTTTTCAATTAAAATATACGAATTATATCTTGTTGTTTTTAAATATGATAGTTTTCAACAAAAGAGTTAAAATAGTTCCAAACATTGCTCCGGCTACAACATCACTTACATAATGATTCCAGTTCAATACTCTTGAAAGTGCCATAACCGTGGCATAACTGTAAAAAGCTGCCCAATATCGTGGAAATATAAGAGTTAAAAGTGTTGCTACACTAAAGGCTGTAGTGGTATGTCCAGATGGAAAAGAGTGATAATCATAAGCAGATGGAGATACAAACCATTTAAATCCAAAAATATCCTCTTTTTTTAGTAAAATAGGACGTGCTTTTCCAAAAATAAGTTTAACAATATTTGCACCTAAACCCGTTGCGATGATTGTCAAAAAGAAAAATCCTGCCGTTTTTGCTCTATGTTCATGTTTTTTATAAAACTTGTAAAAGAGCCAGAGCAGAGCTGAACCTATAAGCCAGTAGGTAGAGTCAGCTCCTTTGCTAAGTGTGTCAAATATGGGGGAAAATGTATCATCGTGAGCTATTGCATACAGTGCAACTGTCTTATCTATAAAAAAGTATGAGAGCAGTATTAGTGGTGTACCTATGAGCAGGATTAAGCTTATTGTGCGTTTTATATTCACTGTTTTATTCCTTGAAAATTACTGCATAGATTGTAATCAACAGTATTTACTTTGTGGTTATTTAAGACAATATCTATCGTTTTTAGATGCTTTACATGTAAACATTTCATCTTGCTCTTTACTCTGCTTTTAAAATCGTGCGTATCTATAAAGATAAGGTCTCTGCCTATAGGTGACTTTTTTTGCCAGATGTCAAATTGATCATCTCTAGTATCTATCAAAAAAACATCACTTCTGTATTTAAGATTATAATATATTGCACGTGAAGCCAGTGACCAATTTGTTACTGCTATGGCTTCATTTTTGTGAATTAATGAGTTTGCCTCTTTTATTATGATGTCAAAACCGTAAATATCACGATGAAGTGATTGATAATCAGGCATGGGGATAAATTTGAAAATCAGCTCAAAGTAGAGAATAATTGAGATAGAAAATGAGAAGATAACGCTAAATTTTATATATCTACTCCACTTT
>WFND01000191.1 GCA_015484575.1 Helicobacteraceae bacterium | reverse complement strand
CCTTTAACCATTTCAGAAAACATTGAAGCCAAAGTTATGGCATCTTCATCCGCACTAACGCCGTAGCCGATATTTTGTATTTTACTATCTTTTACATGTAAGTAGAAAATTACAAATTTATGATCATTAGGATTAAAACCCATACCAACCCCATTATGAGGGTATATTTGACCATAATTTTTTGGATTATCTATATGTTCATTAATTTCATTAGTCAATTTTTTTTCATTCATGAGTTTATTTTAACATATATGAGTATAATCTCTTTTATGAATAAAATGAAAAAAAATCAAAACTATGATGAGAGCCATTTTCTACCTACGACAAGAGAAGAGATGGATGCTTTAGGCTGGGACTATTGTGATGTTATACTTGTTAGTGGAGACGCTTATATAGATTCACCTTTTATAGGTGTTGCCATGGTTGGACGTATGTTAGAGCGTTTAGGCTACAAGGTCGGTATGATAGGTCAGCCAGATATTGATAGTGACGTTGATATATCACGTCTTGGAGAACCTAAACTGTATTGGGGTGTTAGTGGCGGTAGTGTGGACTCTATGGTTTCAAACTACACAGCAACTAAAAAATTTCGTAACTCTGATGATTATACTCCCGGTGGTAAAAATACAAAACGACCAGATAGAGCAGCTTTAGTTTACACTAACCTAATTCGCCGTTTTTTTAAAAACACAGTGCCTATAGTTTTGGGTGGAATAGAGGCTAGTTTAAGAAGGGTTACGCATTATGACTACTGGTCAAACAGACTAAGAAAGCCTATTTTATTTGATGCTAAAGCTGATATTTTGATTTACGGTATGGGTGAGATAGCTATAGAGCAGTTAACAAAAGCTTTGCAAGAGGGCAGAGAGTACAGAGATATAAGAGGAGTCTGTTATATCTCTAAAGAGCCAAAGTATGAGTATCATCAACTCCCCTCACATGCCGAGTGTCTTAAGGACAAAGAGAGATATATAGATCTTTTTGATATATTTTATGACAACAATGATCCCATTACCGCAAATGGTCTATGCGAAGAGGTTGATGGACGCTATCTTATTCAAAATCCACCATGTGATTATCTTAATGAGGAGGAGATGGATGCAAACTCCGCTCTGCCTTTTACGAGAGAGTTGCATCCGTACTATGCAAAGATGGGAGATGTAAAGTGTCTTGAGACTATTAAATTTTCTATTATGACGCATCACGGCTGTTGGGGAGAGTGTAATTTTTGTGCTATTGGAGTTCATCAAGGGCGTAGTATCCGTACACGCTCTGAGAGTTCAATACTTAAAGAGGCCAAAGATTTTTCACAATATAAAGATTATAAAGGAATTATCTCTGATGTTGGAGGTCCAACCGCCAATATGTACGGTTACGAGTGTGACAAAAAACTTAAAAAAGGTACATGTGATCATATGCGTTGTGTTGATGCCGAGCGTCTATGTAAAGTTATGAAAGTAGATCACTCAAGAAATATAGATCTCTTGCGAAAAGTTAGAGATGTTCCCGGTGTACGTAAGGCTTTTGTAGCATCTGGAGTTAGATATGACCTTATAACAGCAGATAAAAAGCACGGTTATACTTACTTAAAAGAGATGGTAAAACATCATATATCAGGACAGATGAAAGTTGCCCCGGAACATACTCAACAGCATGTATTAGAGCTTATGGGAAAACCTGCAAAAGAGACTTTGGTAGATTTTAAAAAACTTTATGACAAGCTAAATGCACAAGAGGGTAAAAAGCAGTTTTTAACATACTATCTCATAGCTGCTCATCCGGGTTGTGAAGAGAGAGATATGCACGAGTTAAAGAGATTTACAACTCATGAACTTAAGATGAATCCAGAACAAGCACAAGTCTTTACCCCGACTCCTAGTACATACTCCGCCCTTATGTACTATACGGAGATGGATCCAAAAACACGTAAAAAGATTTTTGTGGAGAAAGATACAAAAAGAAAAGAGAAGCAAAAAGCTATCGTTGTGAAAAAAGAGTGTGGTTTTAAAAGTGGTTTTGCTTCATAAATTATGATAC
>WFND01000190.1 GCA_015484575.1 Helicobacteraceae bacterium | reverse complement strand
TGTGTATAAGAGACAGGTCTTATACTTAAATTTTTATCTGTTTGAATATTTGAAATTTTTAATGGAAGTTGTTGCAATATTATGAAAGATAATAAGGTAATTAGTAAAGAAACCCATAATGTTACTTTAGAGTCAATAAGCTTCATTAAACCTTCTTTTCAATAATAAATCTAGGTCTCTCTTTTGTTTCCATGTATATCTTACCGATATATTCACCGACAATTCCGATAGAAAAGAGTTGAATACCCCCAATAAAATATATTGGAAGAACTGTAGAAGCCCAGCCCGGAACGGCCTCTTGCGAGAAAAGTTTTATCCATAACACCCATACGCTCATAGCAATAGTAACTAGAAAAATTAAAAATCCCATAGCAGTAATTAGACGAAGAGGCATAACAGAAAAAGAGGTTATTCCATCCCAAGCAAAAGATAGCATCTTCTTAAGAGGGTACTTCGACTCTCCTGCAAAACGTTCTGCTCTATCATAATAGACGTTATCACTCTTAAAGCCGACAAGAGGTATCATGGCTCTAAGAAATAGATTTACCTCCTTAAACTCTTTTAGATGCTCAATTGCACGACGACTCATAAGACGATAATCTGCATGATTAAAGACAATATCTACACCCATTAAGTGCATAAGTTTATAAAAACCTTCAGCAGTAGCACGTTTAAATGCCGTATCTGTTGCACGCTCTTTTCTAACAGCATAAACAATATCATTACCACTATTGTAAGAGTCAATCATATCTTCAATAATATTAATATCATCTTGCAAATCAGCATCAATACTAATAATAATATCACCTTCAACACTAAAAAGACCTGCTAAAAGTGCATTTTGATGACCACGGTTTCTTGATAATTTGATACCGCTTACATGTAAGTGTTTTTGAGAGAGTTCTTGGATAATCTCCCATGTATTGTCCTTAGAGCCGTCATCAACAAAACAGATTCGGCTGTTATCATCTATCTTTTTATCTGATATGAGTTTTTTATATAGAGCCAATAATCTTGAAGATGTTTCGTGCAAAACTTCTTCTTCATTGTAGCTAGGCAAGACGATAGTTAGTTGCATAATAGTCCTTTAACTGATATTCATAGAAAAGATAGGTAGTAGCATAGCAGAGACGATAAAACCTATAATACCGCCAACTACCAGCATTAAAGCAGGTTCAAGTAGAGATAAAAAGAGTGCTATCTTGTCTTTGTTGTCTTCAAAGTATAGATCTGACAGGTTTTGCAATATAGAAGCGACCTCGCTTGTCTCTTCTCCAAGTGCTATGGCTTGAACAAAAGAGGTGTCAATCTTGTATCCTCCTCCTTTAAGCAGAGCGTTTGAAAATTTAGAACCTTCAACTACACGCTCTGCGGCATCTGTAAATTTTTTCTGTATAACGCTGTTTTTAACGATACTTGCCGCAAGATTTGCCGTCTGAACAAAAGGGACACCAGAGCGAATCAAGACAGATGAGATATATGAAAAACGACCTAGTTCCGAGGTCTGAATAATAGGACCAAAAAACGGCATCTTAAGCATAAACAGGTCAACACCATATTTGAATTTCTGGTTAAATTTCATAAGCAGAGAAAAAGAGCTTACGATTAGTATTATAGCTGTGAGCAGTACCATCCAGTAAGCGGTAAAAAAATCACCCATATTTATAACAAATTGAGTTATTGCCGGTAACTTCTGCCCTAATTGGTCAAATATCCCTGTAATCTTTGGAACAACAAAAGTGATCATAAATGCTACCATAAACAGTGAAACAACTATGATAAAAGCGGGGTAGGCAAAGGCATTTTGTATCTGTTTATTTACACGGTCTTGCTCTTTTAAAAATATTGAAAGTTCAAGCAATACCTCTTGTAAAATACCACTGTTTTCAGATACTTTTACAGACTGCTTATAAAAATCAGGAAGTGTTATGATGGATTGTGTTTCAAGTGCTTGATGAAAGCTTTTACCCTCATCAAGAAGAGTTATAATAGTAGATATAAAACTAGATAGTGTTTTGTTTTGTGCATACTGGTTTTGTGCAAGTCGCAAGGCGTTGACTATGGATATACCGGCTTTAAGATAGATAGAGAGATCTCGACTAATGGTGGCAAGTTCGTTTGATTTTATACTTTTTTTTCTCTTTAGGGAGATATTGGAGAAGATTGTCTTGTTCTCCTCTGAGATGTCCGTATAAAAGATCTGCTTAACTCGCAACCTCTTTTTTGCATCTTCTAAATCATCTGCCTCTATAAGTCCTTTTGTTTTAGCTCCATCAGCCAAAAGACCTTTATACTTAAAAACCATAATACTCCTTAACGGTTATAATCACGACTGTCACTTGGTAATAGTTTTGATTTATCAAAAAATGAATTTACATCTGAAAAAGATGTTGTTTTTTTAACCTTTTTCATATAAGGGTCAAAAAGATAATAATCTCCATCATCCTCTAGGGCATAATAAGAACCACTTTTATTATTTAAAAGGGTGTATTTAAAGCAGACATTGTTGATAGCATCGTTTTTATCTACTTGTGCTAGAAAGTTGACTGTTTTTAGCTGCCCGAAATTATCTGGAAAATAGACATTGGGAACACTTTTAAATAGTGAAAAAGCATCTGATTTGCTCTTTTTGTTGTCAATATAGATATTGCACTCTTTGCATGGCTCTAAGCAGATAACCTCTATCTTTCTCTTAAAAGGTATATCTAGTAAAAAACTCTTGAGATTCATAAGTGTTAATTGATCTGTTTTGCTCTGCTTAGGTCTTGATAGCTTATGTACAAAAACACCATAAAGTATAGAGATTAAGACGACAACAATAAGTAACTCAAAGAGAGTAAATGCCTTACTGTTTGATACAGTCGGCATAGGTGACATCTTTATTCTCTTTTGTCCCACCCTCTTTTTTATTTGCACCTAAAGATATAAGGTTTATTCCATCATCAGTCTGTACATAGATATATGGATTTTTCCAAGGATCTTTAGGAACAATACCATTTTCAAAGTAACCATCGGGTGCATAATTTGTGTAGTTTTCAGGATTTGGATTTTTTACTAAAGCTTTCAAGCCTTGTTCCTGTTCCGGGTAGCTTCCGTTGTCAAGCTTGAACATATCAAGAGCATTTTTGATACTCTTCATCTGAATACATACAAGATTTTGCTTTGCTTGTTCGCTTTTTCCGATTAAATTAGGCATAACCAATGCCGCCAACAGTCCTAAGATGATGATAACAATCATCAATTCCATAAGTGAGAACGCTTTTTTCATTTTTTTCCTTTAAATTATGATAGTTTACATGCCTGGTCTAGTAGGTGAAATCTGTTTGTGTACTATCTGCTGATAATTTTCTGGGTCACTAGAATCAATAATCAGTGTAGGATGCATTGCCGGATTTACCATATCATCTATAAATGCAGCCACTGTAGATGTACTTTCATTAGTTTCTAAATTTCTAATTCTCAGTTTAACATCACCAGAACCCTCTTTTACTATGTGCAAAGGTACAGGCAGGTTGAACGAGTGACCGTCAATTTTGCCTTGAATATTTCTATATCTTCCATCATTTTTGCTTAAGTCTTGATTTGGGTTATATAAAGCAAGTTCAAATTTACCACTACTGTCTTTTACCCATGTTTCCAAAAATTTTTCCCTTTTTGGTTTCCCTTTTTTTATAACTTTTACTATTTTAGGGGTATTATGTCTTGTATCATAGTCGATAGCACTATTATTGGTGTTATTTTCGATTTGTGATGATTTACTTATGCTTGTCTCTGTATGATTTTGCTTTACAATTTCTTCATCATCTGTAAAAGTGAAAATCACCAATACTAATATCACAACTGCTGTTGTGGTAAGTATAATATTTTTGTTCACTAACTTTCTTTATAATTTCGCTCAGACACTATTAAGTGACACTTAAATATAATGCGTTATTTTAATAAATAAGAGCTTTGAAAGATATTACAGTTGAAAAAAAAAGGTATTGCACTTCTT
>WFND01000189.1 GCA_015484575.1 Helicobacteraceae bacterium | reverse complement strand
GCTTTGGCGGAGGTGGTTTCGGTGGAGGTTTTCATCAGCAACAACAGCCTGTAAATCTTGATATTGAAGTCAATGTTACGGTTCCTTTTGCCGTAGCAGTTCTTGGAGGAAAACACTCAGTCTCTCTTCAGGGTGATAGTTTTGATATAAAAATCCCTGCAGGAATAAAAACCGGTGAAAAGATGCGTGTTCGTGGTAAAGGAAAGAGTGCAAACGGACGTGTAGGAGATCTATACCTTAAGATAGAAGTTGCTCCAAGCGGTGACTATATCCGTGAGGGTGATAACTTGGTAAAAGTTTTTGATGTACCTCTGCGTTCAGCACTTTTTGGAGGTAAAGTAGCAGTAGAAACTCTGGAAAAAGAGATTACTCTTAAAGTACCTCAAAATACTAAAAACGGACAGCGTTTTCGTGTTAAAGAGATGGGTGTAGTAAACCGTAAAACATCTAAACGAGGCGATCTGTATCTAAAAGCAAATATTGTTCTTCCAAAAGTTGATGAGCTTGATGAAGAGTTGATTGAGCTTATGAAGAGTAAGTTGCCAAAGGAGTAGATTATGTCACACCACCATTATGATGAGCCTGTATATCTTATTAGTATTGTTGCAAAAATTTTGGACATTCATCCTCAAACTCTGCGTCAGTATGAGCGTGAAAATCTTATCTGTCCATCACGTTCAGATGGACGTATTCGCCTCTACTCTCAACGTGATATAGATAAGATAAAACTTATCTTGCGTTTAACAAGAGAGCTAGGTGTTAATCTTGCCGGTGTTGATGTTGTGTTGCGTCTTAAAAATAAGATGGAAGCTATGGAGAAAGAGATAGCAGAGTTAAGACACGCATTAAACTCTGCTAAGAGTGCAAGTAGTGTACCACCCGAAAAGTCTCTTGTTACGACAAAAAGTATCTATGAAATGGTTATATTTGAAGAGCTGTAGGCTACTCGCTTAAACGTTCTATATCGGCTCCTATACTTTTTAGTTTTGACTCTAGTTTTTCATAACCTCTGTCAAGATGATAGATTCGGTGTACGCGAGTTGTTCCATTTGCTATAAGTCCTGCAAGAACCAAGGCACTAGAAGCACGCAAATCTGTTGCCATAACATCTGCTCCGTTTAGCTCTGTTGTACCTGTTATTGTAGCAAGTTTGGCATTTAGTTTTATGTCTGCACCGAGACGTTGCAACTCGCTAACATGCATAAAACGGTTTTCAAAAAGACGCTCTTCTATGATAGATGTTCCCTCTGCTTGGGTGCATAAAGCCATAAACTGTGCCTGCATATCAGTTGGAAATGCCGGATATTCTTGTGTTACTATAGATACCGGTTTAATAACTTCTGTAGGGTGGATAGTTATGCTATCTGTGCTTGTGTCAAAACTAAATCCCATCTCTTCTAACTTTCCTATTACCGATTCAAGATGATCGGGGCGTACTTTTTCAAGCGTTAAAGTATCTTTTGTAATCGCAGCTGCACATAGATACGTTCCCGCTTCTATTCTATCTGGAATTATCTCAAAGGGTGAAATCTCTAAAAGTCTTCTATCACTGCCGTATATGACAAGTTCGGAAGTTCCGACACCTTCTATATTTACACCGCTATTTCTAAGAACTTCACACAGCTGTACGACTTCTGGTTCTCTCGCTGCGTTTGTTATGGTTGTTTTGCCATGGGCTAGTGCTGCTGCCATAATGATATTTGCTGTGCCTGTTACTGTTATCTTATCGAAGATAATATGTGCACCTTTTAGACCATCTTTTGCCTCTGCATAGACATAACCACCATGAATGGTAATCTTTGCTCCCATCATCTCCAAAGCTTTCAGATGCAGGTCAATAGGACGTTGACCGATAGCACAACCACCGGGAAGTGAAACTTCACAATGCCCTTCACGAGCCAAAAGAGGACCTAAAACCAAGATAGAGGCACGCATGGTTTTTACAATCTCATAAGTCGCTTTTGTATGGATGATATGCGAAGTATTAATGTTTACGCTGTGTTCATCATGTGTAAAAGTAGCTCCCAAATGTTCAAGAAGTTTAAGTAAAGTTTTAATATCTTTCACATCCGGTATATTTGTGATAGTTACATTGTTTTTTGCAAGTAGAGTCATAGCTATAAGAGGCAAAGCAGCATTTTTAGCACCTGAAATTATCACCTCTCCACCTAAGTGAGAAAGCCCTTGTATCTGTAAATAGTCCATAAAATTCCTAAATATAAAGTATCTAATTATAGTTTAATTGGTATAATAGCTCACTAAAAAAATAAGGAATACAGTGAGTTCAGCACTTGAAAGATTAAAAAACTTAACTTCTAAAATCACAAGCTATGAGCTTTCACGAAAACAGAATCTCATAAAACTTGAAAAACTGTACTCTTCACTCGGTATAGATGAGAAGGTAGATACTTTTGTGGAGCTGTTCGGTTTTAAAGCTATAAATCTTTCAGGTATATCTTTGAGTGAAGATTCTCTAGGAAAGATTCAAGAGGGTAAATATGTTCAGCTTATAGCTATTAGTTATGATTCTAGTGCAGTTGTTAAAAATAAAAACAGCTCATTAGGCTACTTTGGACGTTCTGAAAAAGTTGAAGATGATTTAAGATATAAGATAATCAATTTTGTCCTGTGTTGGAGATTTGAGAAGAGTTTTCGTACGCTAGAACACTATAATACTCTTATAGATTCACTGCCAAAAGATGAGTAAAAGTTGTTAATTTTTTTAGATACGGAGACTACCGGCTTAGAAGAGGTTGATAGGATATGCTCTATCGGTTTTATACTTCAAGATAAAGAGAGTATTGAAACTCATTATGAGCTTATAAAGTCTGTAAAAAAGATTAGACCTGAGGCGTCTGCTGTTCATCATATTACAAATGAGATGATAAAAGATAGAGAACTTTTTAAAGACAGTAATATTTTTAAGCTTCTGCAAAAATACAACAGCAGTGAAAATATACTTATCTCTCACAATATAGACTTTGAGCTAAAGATGCTTCAAAAAGAGGGTTTTATATACAAAGGCAAGATTATAGATACCCTCAAATGTGTAAGACATCTTATCCCTGAGTGTGAACAGTTTTCCTTGCAGTATTTACGTTATGATTTAAAATTATATAAAAGTGAAAATAGCAATTTAGACATAGATATTCAAGCTCATAATGCACTTTCAGATGCCTTACATGTAAAGCTTCTGTATGAGTATCTTTTGGATATGGCAGATACAGAAAAACTGCAAGATTTAACAATGCAACATATATTGATAAGTAGATTTAGCTTTGGAAAATACAAGGGAAGATATATTGAAGAGATTGCTATAAATGACAGAGCATACATAGAGTGGATGCTAAATAGTTTAAATGATATGGATGAAGATCTACAATACTCTTTAGAGTATTATCTAAATCTCTAATATGGCAAACAAAAACTACTGAGAGCTTATAGTTTTTTGCTGATTCAATTTGAGGGTCTAGCCAAAACTTTTTTCTATATATAGTTTTATTTTATCTTATAAGCAAATACTAATCCGTTTCTATTGAAGTGTTTATATAGTATGTATTTTATGATATAGTTTCAGAAAAATTTTAATAAGGAAAAATGTGAAGGTAGCTGTATCTTGTGTATCTCCTCTGTTGCAAAAAAGTTTAGAGATGTTTTTAAAAGAGCATCTTAGTTCTCTCAAACATTGCGATGTAGTAATTCGTGATAAAAAGGTGATCGAAGATGATATGTTGACTCTTTATATAGGTAGTGATGAGTCGGCTCAACTACAGAAGCCGTTTTCAAAATCGCAACTCTTTTTAGCTCTTGAAAAGTTGCTAGATAATGTTAAGCAAAAAGATACAGTTACCGTTTCAAAAGAGACTAAAGATAGAGATGGTCTGAGTGTTTTAGAGAAACGTATAATCATGCTGACACAAGAGTATCAAGATAATATCTTAAAAGCGATTAGAACTTATCATGAAAAATAGAACTCTAAATAAAAAAATAGTAGCCGGAAAATATAAGGGTGTATCTTTAAAGCTTCCCTCAAAAGCGATAACGCGTAGCTCAAAATCCATCGTATTAGAGTCATTTTTTAATACGATTCAATTTGAAATAATTGACTCTACTTTTGTAGAGGTGTTTTCTGGAAGCGGCTCTATAGGGCTTGAAGCACTAAGTAGAGGAGCTAAAAAAGTTATCTTTATGGAAAAAGACAGTGAAGCTTTGAAAGTGCTAAATTTAAATATCTCATTAACCGAACCTTTGGCGTGTGAAGTGATAAGAGGAGATAGTTTTAACAATATCTCTAGTGTGGTAAATTCACTTTTACATGTAAATACTAAAGCATACTTCTACATAGACCCTCCATTTTCATATAGAGAAGGCATGGAAGATATATATGATAATATGATTAAGATGATCTCATCTTTGCCAATGAATGTTGTAAGGATGATTGTTGTTGAGCATATGAGCAGTTTAAAACTTGAAGACAGCATAGGAATATATGAGCTTAAAAAACGTAAAAAGTTTGGTAAGACGTCTCTTAGCTATTATGGTGCGTAAGGTCAGTTAATATTTTTATCTAAAATATTTTCATTCTCTATTCTGGTATATGAACTCTTTTTTGTAGCTTCCAAAATTTGCATTAATCTGTTAAACACTATGGTAGGTGAGTTATTTATATCAAAATTATCAATGGCTATACATGTACTTGTGTTGTTAAAATGGTTGTCTATATAATTTAAAAGATTTTGAGATGCTTTGTATGCACCACTTTCATTTGTGTGAGTAAAGATGATAAAGTAGTGATTGTTATCTAATCTTATAAGATGATCTGAGACTCTTAAAAAAGCAGACAACTCTTGAACTAGCATCGGTTTTTCATGATAAAGCATAGCAAATGTAGAATCAGTTTTGTATCTTGTGAAACTGTAATATGCCTTTCTAATTTGCACATTCATTCTATTTAAAAGGTTGGCATCCATAGTTAAGTGTCCATTTTTATTTTTGAGATTATAGCATAAAATTTTGGAACATGATTTGCTTAGTAAGTGTTAATCGAGGAATAAATTATGCTTAAAGTACTTATATTATTATCTTTATATATGTCATTATGTGCTACTAAGATTATAGATATAGCCAATGTTGTTGGAGTTCGTGACAATCAGCTTATCGGCTACTCTCTTGTTGTAGGACTTAAAAAAACAGGTGATGGTACCACATCAAAGTTTACTCTGCAATCTATCTCAAATATGCTAAAAGCTATGAACATAGATATGAGACCCGTAGATATAAAATCTAAAAATGTTGCAGCTGTTGTGGTTACTGCTAATTTAGGAGCTTTTTCAAGACAGGGAGATAAGTTTGATATTACAGTCTCTTCTATAGGTGATGCTAAGTCTTTAGAGGGCGGTACTCTGCTTATGACACCTCTAAAAGGGGTTGATGGCAAGATTTATGCTCTTGGTCAGGGTGCTTTGAGCATAGGTGGAAAAAATATGCGAGGAAGTGGAAGTGAATCACATCCAACTGCCGGTGTAGTCTATAACGGTGGAGTGGTTGAACGTGAAATTGTTCATGATCTGTATCATCAAGAGGAGATTACTCTATCGCTAAAAGAGTCAAGTTTTGCAAATGCTATAGCTATACAAAATGCTATAAATGATGCTTACAGTACTCAGATAGCTGTTGCACTTGACCCTCGCACAATAAGACTAAAGCGACCTGCAAACCGCTCTATGATAGAGTTCTTAGCAGAGATTCAAGCAACAGATATTAACTATAAACCAAAATCTAAGATTGTTATAAATGAGCGTACGGGAACTATCGTTTCTGGTGTAAATATAGAGGTAAAACCTATCATAATTACTCATGGAGATATAACAATAAAGATACTCTCTCAAGATAAGCTGAAAAATCCAGATGGAAGTGTGAAAGTCGATAATGATCTAGTTATCGGTCTAAATGAAAATGAGTTATACACTAAAAAAGGTACAACTACGGTTGCGAATATAACACGTTCACTCCAAAAACTTGGAGCTTCACCAAAAGATATTATCTCTATCTTAGAGGCTATGAAAAGTTCCGGTGCAATTGCTGCTGATTTGGAGGTTATATAATGGCTAATGTAATATCTCAAGGTCTTCTTGCTAGTGAATACAAAAAGATACCTCATATAAGTGCAAAAGAAGATGAAGCTAAAATCCGTGAAAAAACAGATCAGTTTGAAGCTATTATTATAAAAATGATGCTAGATAATGCTATGAAAGATGATGATAAAGGTCTCTTTGGATCTAAAGATCCGGGTGATAAAATCTATAAATCAATGTACAGAGATGAACTCTCAAAAGCTAGTGCAGGAAGCTTTGGTTTTTCACAGATGTTATTTGATTATCTATCCGAAAAAAGGTAAAGTTTTTCACGTTTTTGTCGATGTTGTACTTAATATATATCGTAAATACAATATGAAGGATATGAGATGATTTCTCAAGTAAATGCCTCGGTTGCAAACGCATCATATCAAGAAGCAACAAAAAAGACGCAAAAAGCAGGTAGTGTTACTAAGCAGGGTGATACTAGTAAAGTCGAACAGTTAAAAGCTGAAATTCAAAAAGGAGAATACAGAGTTGATTTACAAGCGTTAGCTGAAAAAATTGCTGATGAGATTTTGTAAAGCAGTGAAGTATAAATAAGGGGTTTATTATGTTGTCTCACCATCTACAAAGTGCATTGAAAGATTTAAAAGATTTAATAACTATTTCGCAAAAAGATATTGATGATATTCAATTGGCACAACATGATAATCAGTTTGAACGTATCAGTATGAAAGAGGAACGACTACATAGTTTTGAATCAAAAAAAGCTATGATTGACCATGAAATATCTAAAAAAATGAGTGCAAATCCTGATAAAGAGATAGTAGAACTTTTAAATAATGAAGAACAAAAAGAGCTAGAAAATTTAAAACAAGAACTTTTAAATCTACGTGAGATAAATCAACGTTATGCAAAAATGGTACTTAGCGTGGGTTCATTTTATAACTCTTTATTGGAGCGTGTTTTGCCTACAGAGATGCAAGGTTACAATAAAGTGGCTAGTAGTGATTCTACTTTCTTGAAAGTGAGGGCATAATGTCATCTATATTTAATTCGTTACATATTGGCTATAGTGGGCTTAATGCTGCTCAAGTCGGTGTTGATGTTACAAGCCATAATATTGCCAATGCAGATACAGAAGGTTACACAAGACAGCGTGTAGTTACAAGTGCTGCACATCCAGTCAATCTAAACAGCGGTGTTAGCGGAAATGGTGTAAATGTTACTGAAATAGCAAGTGTTTTTGATAAATTTGTATTTGACCGCTTTGTCTCATCGGGAGAGAGCAAGGCAAATTCTGACTTTAAACGTAACACTTTGGAAGAACTTTCAACCTATTTTCCAGAGATAGACGGTGTAGGAATAAAAGCTGATTTAAATAAGTATTTTGATTTGTGGCAATCATTTTCAGATAATCCCGATAATGAATCGATGAAAATTGCTCTAGCACAACAGACGCAGACACTATCTCAAAACATATCTCAAACTCGTGATAAAATTTCAACACTTCAAAGCTCTATTGATTCACAGATGGTAACATATGTTGATGAAGTAAACTCTATGGCAAAAGAGATAACAGAGCTTAATGTATCTATAAATCAGGTTGAAAGTATCGGTAATAATAACGCAAATGATCTTCGTGATAAACGTAATCTTTTAGAACAGAGCATAGCAAAGCTAATAGGCGGAGAGGCTTTTTCAGGCATGGTAAAGTCAAACACCCCAGTTGACGGTAATATCGCAACAGATCAAGGTGGATATTCACTTCAGGTAGCTGGATTTAATCTTGTAGACGGCTCATCTTTTCATCCCATAGGCATAACTAATTCAACTAATGCAGATGGTCTTCATGATCTCTATTATGAACGCCAAGATGGTGTAAAGATACCGTTTGAACAAGATATTAAAGGTGGTAAGATAGGTGCTATCTTAGAGATGCGTGGCTCTTATGCAAACTCATTAACCGGAAGATCTGAAAATGGAATACTGCAAGATACGATAGATATGTTAGACTCTTTTGCCACAGGACTTATTCAAAATACAAATAATATATATGCCAATAGTGCAACTACTCAGATGAACTCAAATAAGGTAGATTTTGATAATACAATCTCACTTTTAAATACAGATAAAAATTTTAAAGAGGGTAATTTTAATATTAATATTTATGATATAAACGGTAATAAAGTCGCAACAAGAAATATTACGATAGATGCCTCAACAAAGATGGGGAACTCTTCACTAAATGAGGGAGATGTGGGGTTTGATGCTAGTAGTATAGTCGGTCAAATCAAGGTTAATAAAGACGACAACGGTGATGGCAGTGCCATCAATGATGTTGATGATTTTATTAATCCTGTTTTTATCAACCCTACAGGTGCCAACAGTAGTGACGGCTCTTTGAATTTTGCTTTAAAAAGTGGTTTTGAAGCACAAGGCTATACTTTTTCTATTACAGATAGCGATACACAAGCCACTAATTTTGCTGGAATTATGGGAATGAACCGTTTCTTAGATGGAAACAGTGCAAAAAATATTGAACTTAATCGCTCTTTAGCAAATGATACTTCTAAAATATCAGCGGCTGCAATTCCTGTAGATGGAGATAATCAAGTAGCTTCACAGATGATAAATTTGCAGTTTAAAAATATGGATTTTTATAATAATGAAAAAAAATACACCGACTCTATATACGGTTTTTATGACTCAATAGTAACAAATGTCGGTTCAACAACAAATGCGGAGACTATTCGCAACGATACAATTACTGCAAACTATAATGCTGTTAGTTTAGAATTTGATTCTGTATCTAAGGTCAGTATGGATGAAGAGTTGACTAATCTTATCCGCTATCAGACATCTTACGGTGCAGCTTCTAAGGTTATAACAACGGTAGATCAGATGATGCAGACTCTGCTTGGACTTAAACAGTAGTTTATGAATTTACCGCGTTTTAGTATATTTCTCTTAGTTGCTATTACTGTTTTTTCATTTTTTGGTTCTGTGTTTTATAGTCAAAGCCCATATCTGCTAGATAAAGATAGCATACTTTTAGCTCCTAGCTTTAGCCATCTTTTTGGTACTGATCGCTTAGGGCGAGACATCTTGGCACGAGTTATTGAAGGTGGTAAAGTCTCTATATCAATAGGTATCGGAAGTGCTTTGATAGGCTCTTTTATAGGGCTTGTTTTAGGCTCAACAGCCGGTTATTTTAGAGGTAAAATAGACAAAGCCTTTGTTGTGTTGGTTGATCTATTTTTAACATTTCCAACATTTTTTCTACTTTTAGCACTTGTTAGTTATGTTAATGCTTCCGTGTTTGTATTGATATTTATTATATCTATAACCGGCTGGATGACGACCGCTAGACTTATACGCTCTGAAAGTTTTTCTATAACACAACAGCCTTTTATTAAGATACTAGATATTGCAAAAGTTAAAAAAAGTAAGATACTTTTAAAATACTATGCACCGCTTTTAGCACCTATATTTTTTGTCAGTTTTACTTTTGGTGTTGGAGGAGCTATTTTGGCGGAGTCAGGCTTGAGTTTTTTAGGTCTTGGTATCGTTGCACCACAAATGAGTTGGGGAACTATACTTAGCAGTGGAAAAGAGGTTATAGACATAGCTTGGTGGGTAAGTTTTTTTCCGGGACTTATGATTTTTCTCATCACCTTATCTTTGATGAATATCTCAAATTATCTACAACAGCAGACAAATAAAAAAGAGATTTACTAATTACTACGCATGGCAAAGATTATTGACAATACAAAATACTGTAGATAATGATTTTTAAAGAAATTTATAGGTAATATTTCTCTAAAGGATGATAGATGCAATTAAATCTCGGAATACCAAAAGGCTCACTTCAAGACTCAACTATTAATATTTTTAAAGAAGCTGGATATGACATCAGAGTAAGTAGTAGAAACTACTATCCAAGTATTAACGATGATGATATATCTTGTATGCTGATACGTGCTCAAGAGATGGCTCGTTATGTTGAAGGCGGTCAGCTTGATTGTGGCTTGACAGGTCTTGACTGGATAAGAGAGAATCGTGCAGATATTGTAGAGGTGTGTGAGTTAACATACGCAAAAGCCAGTTACTCAAAGATAAAATGGGTACTTGCGGTAAAAGAGAACTCTCCATATAAAAGTGTAAAAGATTTAGAGGGTAAAACTATTGCAACTGAAGTTGTAAATCTTACAAAAGATTACTTGGCTTCTCATGGTGTAAATGCAAATGTAGAGTTTAGTTGGGGAACGACAGAGGTCAAAGTACCGGACTTAGCAGATGCAATTGTGGAGATAACAGAGACAGGCTCATCTCTAAGAGCAAATAATCTTGTAATAATAGATACGGTACTAGAGACATCAACACGCTTTATAGCCAATAAAAAAGCTTATGCAGATCCACAAAAACGTAAAAAGATGGAAGACATTATAATGATGTTAAAATCTGTAATTGATGCTGTGCCAAAAGTTTGTATTATGATGAATGTTCCACAAAGCAGACTAGATGAGATATTAGAACTTCTGCCGACAAATAATCCAACAGTATCACATCTCGCCAAAGGTGAGTGGATAGATATAATGGCAGTCATAGATAAAGAAGGTTTGAGAGAGTTATTTCCAAAACTAAAAGCACACGGAGCAAAATCTATCGCTCAGATGCCCGTAAATAAGATTATTGATTAGCTTTTACATGTAAAGGTTTTTAAACCAATACATGTCCTACAAATTTACTCATATTATCCATGATTTTACCGCCACGTCTAAAGCCTAATCCACAGGCTTCATAAGAGAAAAAAAGACCTGCTTGATATGACTTGCCGTGTACATCTTTTGCAAATTCTGTGTACTCTTGATATATAGGCTTGTAGTTCTCATAAGGTCCATCCCTTTGAGCTAAAATCTCTCCATTACTAGAGACTATCTTGGTATTTGCACCCTCTCTGCCAAAGATACGTTTCTCAACATAAGCACCCTCAAGCGGCTCAAAAGATGTTTTAAGCAGATAAGGAGAATCGGGAAAGAGGTCGTACAATATTTTCAACATCCCTTTTGATTGAAACAGCAGAGTGTATGCCGGGTTTAATATGATAGCTTTTTGATTGCTCATTATCTCATTTAGAGTTACTGCCAATTCCGGCTCCTCAGTTGCTATATCTTCCCATGGGTAGAGCTTGAACCAGTACTCATAAGGGTTATCATGTGCATCATGAATACCGTTCTCATCAAAGCCGACATTTTGTAAAAATTCAAAACCCGTTACAAAACCGGCATCTGTTGCTATCTGACGAAGAAGTTTTGTGGTACTCTCCTCTTCATCATTACCCTCAACTGATGAAAATAGAATTTTCCAGCCATCATACAGCTCTTCAAATCTATCTGTATCATCAAACAGTGTAATTAGACGGCGAAAATTATCAGATATAGCCTGATAAATATTGTTAAATTGTCGCTCTTCATCCATATCGTTATGTTTTAAGAGTGCCCATTGAAGTATGGCACTCTCAAACAGACCTGTTGGAGTATCTGCATTGAACTCTATAAGTTTTATAGGTTTGCCATCTATCCCTCCTGAAAAATCAAAACGTCCGTATATATGCCAGTGAACATCATTTTCCCAACTTTTTTTGATACTTTCTATAAGATTAAAAGGTATTCCAAGTTCAAAAAACAGGTCGTTGTCTATCACAAATTCGGCAGCTTCTACATACATATCATATATAGTATTTGCGGCTTCATAATAAGCTTCCGCCTCTTCATCGCTTACATGTAAGAGTTCGTCTGATACATACTTACTGCCGTCACTATCTGTATGCCAAGTGAAACCTAGCTCCTCAAGTGAGCTGTCATCTATAGGATTTACTTTTTGCAGTGTTAGCATATTAACCTCCGAAAAATCCACTTCTAGTTGTAGAAGTTCCTTTTTTAGAACTACCAAAAAAACTTCTTTTAGTTTTTGATTTAGCTGTTTTGCCAGATGTTTTAGCACGATGATATGCAGATCTATTTACGCTGTTTGCACGGTTTTGAAAGTTTTTATTGCCCATAAGAGCATTTCCTATCATATTTCCCATAAGTGAACCTGCAGCAACTGCCAGTATCGTACCTGCCAGTCCCATTCCGGCACTTCCTGAGCCGTCTTGTATAGTTTCACTTGTACCGTTTTGCACTTTTTGATACTCTTGTTCAGCCAAGGCTTTCATCTCAGTTTCATTCATAAACCGCTCTGTTATATTTCCATTGGCATCTCTCTCACGTATAATAGCTCTGTTTGGACCTTCAGTCGGCATCTCTTCTACAACTTTATATTTTCCGTTACTAAGTTGCTCTATCACTAAAAAGCGGTTGGTTGGTTCTTGTTGTTCTTGTGTACAGCCACCAAGAACACCCATAACAGTAATACCGACACTACCTAAAAGTGCTGCTGAGCCAATCGTAGAGATATGTTTCATATATGTAAATCCTTTTTATTTAATGTAATTAGACGTTTAAGTTCATTGTCATAAATCGTCACTTTTTGTCGCCCTTCATAATAGAGTGTACCTCTATATGTAAATTTTGAATCTCTGTAGAGTATATCTTTTTTTTGTAATATTTTAGCTCCTGCTTCTCTACCGATTGATGGAATAAATACAAGTAAAGTGATAAAAAATAGAGTTCCTAAAAGAGTTATGGAGATTTTTGTATTCTCTATGTCTGTCTCTTATACACAT
>WFND01000188.1 GCA_015484575.1 Helicobacteraceae bacterium | reverse complement strand
CCAAAATATTTGATCCATACTTCTCAACAAAAACGAAAAAAGATGGCACAGGACTTGGTCTATATATGTCAAAAATTATTATTGAAGAGCATTGCAACGGAAAACTAGAAGTTTACAATGAAAAAGATGGGGCAACATTTAAAATAACTATTCCTTTTATGTAACCTAAAAAATAGCAAGTATTGGATATAATCTCCCCTTAAAATTTCCCTTTACATGTAAGGAACATCTATGAGTCAGCAACTTGAAAATATTGATGAGGTCTTATCTCAACATAAGCTTTCACAACTAGATTACGCAAATATTAAAAAGATTTTAGGACGTGAGCCAAATATTGTTGAAATAGGTATATTTTCAGCTATGTGGTCAGAACATTGTAGTTATAAATCTTCAAAAGTACATCTTTCAGGTTTTCCGACAAAAGCACCTTGGGTCATTCAAGGACCGGGTGAAAATGCCGGAGTTATAGATATTGGTGGCGGATATGCGGCTGTATTTAAGATGGAGAGCCATAATCATCCGTCATTTATAGAGCCTTATCAAGGTGCTGCTACCGGTGTCGGTGGAATTATGCGTGATATATTTACCATGGGCGCTCGTCCTGTTGCCTCTTTAAACTCTTTACGTTTTGGAAATGTAGTAAATAGTGATGATATAAGCTCACATCAACGCTTTTTAGTTCGTGGTGTTGTTGATGGTATTGGTGGATATGGCAACTGTATGGGTGTTCCTACCATAGGTGGTGAGATAAGTTTTGATGAGTGCTATAATGGAAATATTTTAGTAAATGCTTTTAACTTGGGGTTGGCAAAATCAGATGAGATTTTTTATGGAAAAGCCGAAGGAGTAGGTAATCCGGTTATATATGTAGGCTCAAAAACAGGACGTGACGGTCTTGGTGGTGCAGTTATGAGTTCTGATAGTTTTACAGAGGAGTCTAAAAGTCTTCGTCCTACAGTTCAAGTTGGTGATCCTTTTACCGAAAAACTTCTTCTTGAAGCTTGTATGGAACTTTTCAAGAGTGATTATGTTATAGGTATTCAAGATATGGGTGCTGCAGGTCTTACATCTTCTGCCTTTGAGATGGCTGGACGTTCTGGAAGTGGAATGATAATGCACCTTGATAGAGTTCCTGCTCGTGAAGAGGGGATGACTCCTTATGATTTTATGCTTAGTGAGTCGCAGGAGCGTATGCTTATCTGTGCAAAAAAAGGTAGTGAACAGGCTATTATAGATATTTTTCAAAAGTGGGAACTTGATGCTGCCGTGGTTGGAGAGGTAACAGACACCGGAAATATGGAACTTTTTTGGCATGGTGAGAAGTGTGCGGATGTTCCTGTTGACCCTGTTAGCGAAGAGGCACCTGTTCTTGAGCGTCCTATGAGTCGCCCCTCTTATCTTGATGGTCTGCGAGATGTCAATATAGATGATTTTGACAGAGTTGATAATCAAAAAGCTTTTGAGATACTTATCTCGTCTATGGAGGTTGTGGATAAATCTTGGGTATATGAGCAGTATGACTCTATGGTTCAGACAAATACCGTTAAAAAGGGCGGTATGTTGGATGCGTCTGTAATTCGTGTGAAAGAGAACGGCAAGGCTTTGGCTATGAGTAGTGACTGCAATGTACGTTTTTGCTATATTGATCCAAAAGGCGGAGCTGCGGCTGCTGTTATGGAGGCTGGTCGAAATGTTGCTATGAGTGGAGCAAGACCCCTTGCGATAACAGACTGCCTTAATTATGGAAACCCTGAAAATCCAGAGGTTATGTGGCAGTTTGGACAAGGTTGTCTAGGTATCAAAGAGGCGTGTGCCAAGCTTAGCACCCCTGTTATCGGAGGAAATGTCTCTTTGTATAATGAGACAAACGGAGTCTCTGTATTTCCAACCCCGTCAATAGCTACAGTTGGTGTAAATGATGATGAAAACAGAGTCTTAATGTCAAGCTTTTCTAAAGAGGGAAATACATTATATCTAGTAGGTGAGACAAAATCTGAATTTGGCGGCTCTTTATATATGAAAGAGGTGTGTGATTGTGTAGCTGGAGAGTTGCCGGAGATTGATTATGATAGAGAACTGGCTCTTTGGGATCTGGTTATAGAAGCAAATAAAAAATCCATCTTGCAATCAGCAAAAGATTTGAGTTCAGGCGGTTTAGCGATAACTTTGGCAAAGATGTCGGCTACAAGTGATTTAGGCTGTAGAGTAAAATTAAGCGTAGATGATGAGCGTGACATATTTTCAGAGTCTATGTCTCGTGCAGTTATAGAAGTTGCTCCTGAAGATATAAAAACTTTTGAAGATATGTTGGGTGATTTAGCTTATCAAAAGATAGGAACTGTTGGTGGAGACAGCTTTACATGTAACGATATAAACATGAGCCTAGCTAAACTAGATGAGATCTATTTTGGGCAGTTTGCCAAGGTTATAGAGCAAGATATTTAAGGGCAACACTAAAAACTTTAGAGGTCTTCTTAACTTATCTGGCTTTAAAACTCTTTTTTGTTTTACAAAACTCTGTTAAAAAGCACTCATCTTCGCACTTTGGTCTTTTTGCCGTGCAGATATAGCGTCCAAAAAGCACCATAGCCTGATGAAGCTGATGCAGGTCCGTTTTAAATTTTTTAACTAGAGTAGCTTCTGTCTGCAAGGCTGTATTATCATCACTAAGTCCAAGCCTGTGAGCCACTCTAAAAACATGAGTATCGACTGCCATAAGGTTTGCACCGGTATATTCTATCATCACAACATTAGCTGTTTTTTGTCCGACTCCTGCCAATGTTATAAGCTCTTTTTCATCTTGCGGAATCTCTCCGGCATAAATATCCACAACTCTTTTAGCCATTGATATGATATTTTTCGCTTTATTATTGAAAAATGAGCAACTCTGTATGATTTTTTTTACATCTTGTATATCTGCTTGTGCCAAAGCATAAACGTCGGGATATTTTTCAAAAAGTTCAGGTGTCAACATATTTACACGTTTATCTGTGCATTGTGCGGATAGAACTACTGCGATTACAAGTTCGTATATGTTTTTATATGCAAGTTCACTAACAGCCCCGCTGTAGCGTTGCATAAAGGCTTCTTTTATAAGTTCTATCTCTTTTTTTGTTGCTTTTTTCATGAAGATATTTTAACATTAAAGCACTTATGCTACAATAATCAATTGAAAACTTTAAGTTTAAGGATAGCGTGTGAAATTGCCAGAGTGGATTAGTACAATATTTAACACTACATCTAAAAAAGAGGTAAATGACACAATTGATAAAGAGTTTTATTATAAACTTCTGGATTTGAATTTAGATGCCATAGCTTTTTTTAAAGACGGAGCCGGTTGCATAGGTGTAAATAGTCAATTTCTATCTATGTTTAATATATCTTCATTAGATGAATATTCAAAAAAGTATAGTAATTTTCGTAATCTCTTTAGTGATGAAGATGGAAATATGGATGTATCAGATGACACTATGTGGCTTGATTATATACATAAAATGTATGCCAAGGGTTATGGTGTCCGTTTTATAGATAAAGATGAGAAGATTCATCACATTCAGATATTTGTTAAAACTATAGATCATAATGAAGAGAGACTTTTTTATATCATATTAAGAGAAGCAGAAGAGCTACAGAAAATCCAATCTCATATAGTCCAAAAAGATATGATAAAAAAAGAGTTTTTATCTAAAATGGGAATGCAGTTTAGAACACCTATGCAGGGTATTTTAGGTTTTGTGAAAATGCTTGAGAAAACTATGTTAGACAATACTCAAAAAGCTTATCTTTCACAGGTCTCCATCGCAGCACAAGAGTTGACCGTAAATCTTGAAACACTTTTAGATACAGCAGAGATGGATGAAACCTCTACTCTAAACAGTGAAGGAAACTTTCATCCATTTATAGAGGTAGATGCTCTTATAAACTCTTTTGTGCAAAAAGCCAAAGAGCATCAGGTAAAAATTTATAGCGATATAGATTCATCTTTGGATAAAACAGTTAAATGTGATACAAAAAAGCTAAAACAGTTACTAGTTAATCTTTTAAATTATGCCTTAGATATATCTCATAAAAATTCAGACATAACCTTTTTTATGTGCAAAAAAGATACAGATAACATAAAAGACACAAGGCTTAAATGCAGTATAAATGTGTCAGATACTATTGCTGACCCTAGACGTGATGACTTGAGTGTAATACGTAAATTGATAACACTTTTGGGTGGAGAATTAAACATTACATGTAAAGATGACGGTTTTGCATCATTAGATTTTGATATTGTCGTAACTACTCCAAAAGAGAGTGGAAATTTATCACAAAAAACCAAAGACACTTTTCATATTTTAGTTGCTGAAGATAACTATATCAATCAAAATCTAATGCAGTTAATGCTTGGAGAATATGGACTTGATGTTGTTGTGGCAAGTAATGGTCAAGATGCTATAGAAAAAGCAAAAGAGAGCAGATTTGATATTGTCTTCATGGATATAGATATGCCTGTTAAAAATGGTATAGAAGCAACTAAAGAGATAAAAGAAGCCAGAGGCAAAGATGCTCCATTTTTACCTATTGTTGCAGTGACGGCTTTGGCTATGCAAGGCGACCGTGAACGTCTATTGGAAGCTGGTCTTGATGATTATATAGCAAAGCCAATTTCGCGTGAATTATTAGCATATGTATTAAATAAATATATCGATATAGGAGTTTAAAATGTACTACACCTCTAAATTTCATAAAAAAACAGGAACACATTTCTCCCTGCTTCTATCTTTTTCCAATCTTGAGAAAAATCCACTTATATATCTTAGTGAAGATGAAAAAATAGTAGCTTGTAATGAAGCTGCTTTAAAGCTGTATGATGTAGATACTTTAGAGAAATTGATATTGAAAACAGAAAATTTGGCTGATAGTTTTGTAGATGAAAAACCATACTACTATCCACAATCACAAGGCTGGTGCGAAAAGGTGTGTACATTAGGAGAGCAGAAAGTAAAGATAAATCTGCCTCAAACAGCATTAAAGATATTTACACTTGAGATGGAGCATAGCAGAATAGATGGTTACTCTTATTTTATAGCAGTTTTAAGAGATACCACCATATTGGATAGAGCCGCACAGGCACAGCGTTATTTTGAGTCATTTAAACATAAATTTTTGCATAGTATATCTCATGAATTTCGTACTCCGATGAATGCTATTATCGGTTATTCAGGTCTTTTGGAAAATACTCCTTTGGATGAGCAACAAAATGAATATCTGGATATGATAGAGAGAAGTACATCTTCAATGATGCAAAATGTCACTAATCTTTTGCAACTTATGGAGCTAGAGAGTGGAATGTTGAAGCTCAATCCAAAAGAGTACTCTCCTCTAAAAGAGTTTGAACATTTTGCAGAAGTTTTTGCTGATTATGCTGATGCTAAAAATATTCAATTAATGCTTTTAATCGACCCACACCTTCCAAAATTACTTAGAGGTGACTACACAAAAATAAATACGGTAGTATCTAGTCTGATAGATAATGCTATAAAATTTACACCCGAGGGTGGAAATGTATATATAGAGATTAAACTGCACTCACACTCTAAAAAAGATGAACTTGTGGAGTTGGAATTTGTCGTAAGTGATACGGGTCCGGGTATATCCAAGGAGCGTATAACTACTCTGCTAAGACCATTTGCTTCTGCATGGCAAAATAGAGAAAAAGGGATAAACGGCTTAGGTATAGGACTTAATTTATCTCATAAATTATTAGAGTTGATGAACTCTACGTTGAAGTTAAACAGTGAATTGGGTAAAGGAAGTCGTTTCTCTTTTAGAGTTCAAAATTCTGTTATTAAAGAGGGTTCGTTTGAATTTGTAGAGGGTAGCAGCTGTGCAATATGGGCAGAAGATCCTACAACTGCAGTTCAGGCGAAACTTCTGCGTAACTACCTAGAACTCTTTGGAGTAAAATCTACAGAGATAGATGGATTGGCAACACCTGTATTAAAAGATGTAAATATGTTTTTTATCATAACGGATCATATGACGCAAAGACGCCTCTCAACCATAAGAAACTCATTTGAAAATTTAAAAGTTGTTCCCGTAATTGAGGAGAAAAATCAGGATAAATTTAATTATGATGATTATGATGCTTTGATAACTATGCCGATTTTACCACATAGACTGCATAAAACACTTGCAGTTTTATGGGATAAAATGCCAAAAGAGTACCTAAAACGCCGTCTAAAAGCAACAAGCGATAAAGAGTTTCATGATATAAAAATCTTGGTTGCCGAAGATAATACAATCAATCTAAAACTACTTAAAACAATATTGCGACAAGAAAATTACAATGTAGTGACAGCAAAAAATGGACAGATAGCGGTAGATAAGTATCTTAAAGAGCCTTTTGATATTGTTTTAATGGATATTGATATGCCTGTTATGGACGGGGTAACGGCAAATCGTCTAATGAAAGAGATAAACAAACATAACAATAGACCTTACACGCCTGTTATAGCATTGACCGCACATGCACTCTCTGGAGATAAAGAGCGTATAATGAAAGCTGGACTTGATGCACATATCTCAAAACCGATAGATAAAGAGAGACTCTTAACGACGATAGAGAATTTTTTGCAGACAAAAGAGAATTAGCATAACTGTTAATTATCTGTTTAGTATATACATTTATAATTCTGTTCATAAAATAAATTACGGGCACCTCTAAAAACCCTAGTAAGCCTCAGCGATAGAGAGAAATTGATAATCAAGGCAGTTATTGTAAGTAATAGCCGTAGCTATTGCGTCAATAACTAACGCAGAGTATCTGTTTCTCTATATCGCCCTACGGGAGGGAAAAAGAAGCATAATCTTCGCCTTTTTTCTTATCGCCATAGCTTAAGCTATGACTCAAAG
>WFND01000187.1 GCA_015484575.1 Helicobacteraceae bacterium | reverse complement strand
CTCACGAAGAGTTTTTGCCACATTTTTCTATCTTAAATTTACGTGAAAATATGCGTATTCTTCCAGCTTCAAAACGTTACTATCCAAATGCAGAGATAGGTGCACATGTTATAGGATATATGTCAAGAGCAACAAAAAAAGAGGTAGATAAAGACCCTCTCTTAAAGCTAATCTCATATGTAGGAAAGAGTGGTATAGAGAAGCAGTATAACAACTACCTGCAAGGAAATGCCGGTGAGAGAGATATTCAGGTAAGTGCATCAAATGAGGAGATGAAACTACTCTCTCAAAGACCACCGGATGAAAATCACGACCTATATCTCTATCTTGATATGCGACTACAAAAATATATAACTAAACTATTTAAAGCAAAGACAGGTTCTATTATCGTTATGGGTGTTCATGGAGAGATAATAGCTATGGGAAGTTATCCGGAGTATAATCTAAATACTTTTGCAATGGGAATATCAACAAAAGAGTGGAAAAAACTTATAGATGATGTTGATGCACCATTTACAAATAAGACTACAAGCGGTCTCTATCCTCCCGGTTCTGTTATAAAAACGGGACTAGGACTTATATATATCTCAACCAAGCTTCATCCTTGGACACAGTTTACATGTACAGGCTCTATGGAGCTTGGAAAACGAAAATTTAGATGTTGGAAACATTCAGGTCACGGATTGACAAATATAAACAAGGCTCTAAGAGAGAGTTGTGATGACTATTTTTATAAAGGGAGCATGAAAGTAGGCATTGAGGATATGAGTGAGGGTTTGCTGCGTTATGGGTTGGGCAAAAAAACAGGTATAGATATTCCAAATGAGTTTATAGGTACGGTTCCTAGTAGAGAGTGGAAGCGTCGTCGTTATAATCAGCCTTGGTACAAGGGTGAGACTCTAAACACCTCTATAGGTCAAGGCTCTTTTTTAGTTACTCCACTACAAATTGCACGTCTGACAGCCTTAATGGCTTCAGGAAAACTGCCAACACCACAAATTGCGTATAGGGAAAACAATAAAATACTCAAATTAAAATCAGAAGATGTTTTAAATTCACAAGAGAAAAAAGAGCTGAAACATATAAGATATGCAATGAAAGAGGTCTGTAACCATCCAAGAGGTACAGCTACAAAATACATACATTCAAAGCTTACGGTAGCAGGAAAAACAGGTACAGCCCAAGTTATAGGCATCTCTCAAGAGACAAAAAAACGTCTAAAAGAGCATGAACTCTCATATTACCAACGCTCACACGCATGGCTGACAACATACGCACCTTATAAAAACCCACAATATATAGTCACAGTTTTAGTAGAACATGGCGGACACGGTGGACAAGCTGCGGGAGATATAGTCTCTAAAATTTATGATAAACTTCTTGAATATGGGTATATAAAAAAATAAATTACTATTTTTTGTTAATTTAAAATTAATTTAATATTAATTAACTTATAATGTTCATAGGTGCTTACTGTATGTAAGCTAATATACAATGTTTTACATGTAAAGGGGTGCATATGATTTTGCACAAACAGTTAGTTATAGCATTGGGAACTTCATTAACACTTATCTCTCTTATCGGGTGTGGTGGTGGAAGCAGTGGCGGTAGCTCTAAAAACGTATCAAGCAGTTCGCAACACTCAGCATCATCAACAGTGAGTTCAGAATCTTCTTCTGTCATGCAGGGGTCTTCTTCTGCTAATATAAGTTCAGGAAGTTCTGTCTCATCAGAGGCAAGTTCAAGTGCTGGAGCAGTGGTCGTTTCATCAAACAGCTCAGTCTCATCAGAGGCAAGTTCGAGCAGTGAAACAGTGGTTACTTCATCAGAAAGTTCTATCTCATCAGAAGCAAGTTCAAGTAGTGTTGCTAAACGTTGGAATGAGATAGTGTGGGATGAAAGTAAATGGAATTAATTATCGAAGGAGTTACTATGAATAACTTATTATCAAAAACATTACTAACTTTGGCAGGTACGCTTACTGCTACAACTATAACACTTTGTGCTGCTCCGGCGGTTCCGCTACAAGATTTAATAATAGACCTAGATCCGGGAATAACATTTGATCCGGGTGATCTTGTATTGGATCCCGGAGCAACATTGACACCGACAGTTGTTGTACCAAATAGCTTTAGTGCCGGAGATGTTGCTAGAGCTAGTGATGTCAATGGGAATTTTGCCGCTTTAGAAAATGCAGTAAATGATTCTACACCCGGTATTGATTGGGCTAGTGTCTCGTATGATTCAGCTCTTTTAAGTTCTGGTATTGTTCTAACTAATAAAAAAGAGTTAGCTTCCGTAACACTAAACGTACCTAGTAAAGGTTTTGTATCGTTGCAATTTATGGGTACGGTTATGTGTACAGATGGTTATTATAGACAATATTTTTCTAAAATTCCAGTTTCTCAAGAGTCTGGTTTAACAATAATAACACCTTATGATCACACTTGTAACGGAGTTCGTAATGCTTCGGTAAAAAATAAGGTTTATGAGGTAGAAAAAGGAGTTCATACTTTCTATTTGATTGGATTAAACGATAGTGGCAATGATAAAAAAGTTAAGATAAAAGGTAATGTTGTAGCTACATTTTATTCGAGACGTTATTAAAAAAAACAGTCCTCTGCTTGAGGCTGTTTTTACAAAGAAGATAGAGTATGTTGAATAAACAGCCCTAATAAAATAAGCAGTAAAATAGCTCCTGAACGGTTATATAGCTTGTTTGCTAAAATCAGCAGCAGAGTTAGAGATGCCGCTGTCATTATATATATATCAAATTGACTTGTCTGTATGTTTACATGTAAAGGTGACAACACAGATGCTCCACCTAAAACCATAGAGAAATTTGCTACGTTTGAGCCTATGATATTTCCTATACTCATATCTGCATGACCTTTTTTAATCGCTACAACAGAGACAACAAGTTCTGGCAAAGATGTACCAAGCGATATAAGAACAATACCTATAATCCACTCACTAACGCCAAATGTACGTGCTATGCTTGAGCCGCTTTGCACTACAAAATGGGCACCTCCGATAGTTAAAGCAAATCCGATAATAAGTAAAAATATACTCTTTGCCCAAGCAAATTTCTCTTTTGTCAAATCTTCATCAATCTCATTTTCAAACTCCTCTTTGGAGTCGGAGAAGAGAAAAAACAGATATGCTGCCATCATAAAAAGAAATAAAACACCATCAAAACGCCCAATCTCTCCATCATAAATCATAATCATAAAGACAATAACAGGCATAAGCACCCAAGCACTATCTTTTGCAAAAAGATCTCTATCTGGATTCATCTTTTTGGCTATAAAAAATACAATACCTAAAACAAGAGTAATATTAAAAAGTACACTACCTACTACATTGGCAACCGCCATGTCACTTTTGCCTTGGACACTCGCCATCATCGAAGCTGCCATCTCCGGCAGTGATGTACCAAAAGCAACCAAAGTTGCACCGATAACAAAGTGTGAGATGTTAAAATGCAAAGCTATACGCTCTGACTCTTTGATAATAAAATCGGCACCGTAAACCAAAGCACCCATCGCTACCATAAAAATTATAAAATCCACTCAATTTTCCTTCTGTGTTCTAACTATAAGACTATTGGGCAAGTCAAATTTTTTAATTAAGTTTTCTTCTTTTTTACGCATCTCACCATTATCAACTTCATGGTCATACCCAAGCAGATGCAAAAGTCCGTGAATATACAAAAGAGTAAACTCATCTTGTTCACTGTGACCAAGCTTTAATGCAACATCTTTTACATAATCATCAGATATAACTATGCTTCCAAGTGGAGCAAAAGGCATAGGCTCATTTGGAAAGCTTAATACATCCGTAGGTGCTTTTATACCTCTAAACTCTCTATTAATATCCGCAATCTCTCGGTTACATGTAAGTATAAGTTCAACCTCTCTCTCACTCAAAGAGAGAGTAAGCTCTTCTAAAAGAGCGATGCTGTATTGAGAGTCGGTTCTATTATCATAATCAATCATTCGTGTATTATATCTTTTTATCTGATATTTAAAAACTCTCTCATGCTGACTTTATCCCACTCTTTTGAGAGTTTAAGATACTTTTGTGCATCTTCATAGACACGTTTAAAGTCTGGGTTTGCATTTGACAATCTTACGGCTACGCTCTCCAATGCAACTTTTGCGGCAGCTATAACATCTTTGGGATATGAATCTATGCTTACATGTAACTCTTTTAATTTTACTAATGCTTTTATATTTTCAGCATGAAACTCTATCATCATAGTAGAGTTCATATCACTAGTTGCCATATCTATGATAGCCTTATGCTCATCAGATAATTTCTCAAAGACTCTTTTGTTAAATGTCAGCTCCAAAACAGAACCCGGTTCATGCCAACCCGAGTAATAATAGGGTGCTACTTTATAAAATCCCATCTTTAAATCAAGAGCAGGTCCAACCCACTCTGTAGCGTCTATAACGCCTCTCTCTAGTGATGTATATATCTCTCCGGCAGGTAAGAGAATAGTATTTACACCAAGTTCGCTAAAAACCTCTCCTCCTAGACCGGGAATACGCATCTTAAGACCTTTCATATCGGCTAAAGATTTTATGGGCTTACGAAACCAGCCGCCCATCTGAATATTTGTATTTCCACCTAAAAATGGATAGAGATTGTACTTTGCATACATCTCACGCCACATATTTAGACCGTCTCCAAAAATCATCCAAGAGTTTATCTCTTCGGCAGTAAATCCAAAAGGAGCACCGCTAAAGAGTGAAAAAGCACTGTTTTTACCCTTCCAGTAGTATGGACCTGAGTGAAAAGCATCTATCTCACCGCTAGAAGTAGCATCAAAAACGGCTAGGGCAGGGATAAGCGTGTTTTTTGGAAATAATTTTATCTCTAAAGAGCCTCCACTAGCACGTTTTACCTTTTCTACAAACTTTTCAACACCCGTACCCATTATCGGAAAATGTGCAGGCCAACTTGTAGCTAGTTTTAGTGTAGTTTTTCTATTTCTGTTTATATTTACACTTTTTAAATCTTTGTCATGTTTTTTTGGATGTTTTGAGTAATCTATCGCTTGATGTTTACTCTCATTACAACCATCTAAAATAAGTGCTGTCGATGCTAATGCACCGGTAGCCATAAAATCTCTTCTGTTCATTTTAAAATCCTCATTTCGACATTATACTAAAAATTAAAATATAAAAGGGTATTATATTATCACATTAAATAGTAAATGGAGAAGAGAATGAAATCACTACTGGTTCTTGTTTTTATGATTACTTTTGCTCATGCAATTATAACTATCGCACCTGTCGAGATTGGTGCTAAGCCGGGTCTTAGCGGAAAACTGAGTGCTTCACTCCAGACTAAACGCGGCAATACGGATAAAGATGAGTATAGCGGAGGTTTACGCATACAGTACGATAGCAACACCACATATCTTTTCTGGGGAGATGTTATAGGCAGTTACGGAGAGGCATCAGGCTCTACAAATACAAATAAATTTTATACACATCTTCGTTATCTAAATAAGTTAAATAAAGAGAGTCTTATAGCAGAGGTATTTGTGCAGTCAGAGGGAAATGAGTTTACAAATGTAAAACATCGAAGACTTGCCGGTGGTGGTTTAAGATACAAATTCAGTGATAGCGGTTTTGGTAAGTTTTTTATAGGTGCAGGTGCTTTTTTTGAACCGATTAGATACACTTCAGATATTGACCCGGATGAATCAAATATTCGTATAAATTCATATATCTCTTACACAAAAAAGTTTGGAGATAAATCCAAAGTGGCATACGTAGGTTATTATCAGCCAAATACGGAAGATTTTGAAGATATTGTTATCTCAAATGGTCTTGAGCTGAAAATTCATGTGGTTGAGAAGTTATATATCACTTTACAGGTCTATTATGATGTAGATACAAAACCTGCCGTTGGAATCGAAGAGTCTGATTTTACTCAAAAAACACTGTTTCTTTGGGAGTTTTAAAAAAGTGTATGCTGTATTGGATAATTATCTAAATTTTCCAATATATCAGACTCCAATTTTACTGCCAAAACAAAATTAAAAGAGTTCTCTTTTAAAATCTTTAGTGCTTCTTGTTCTGAAGTGTAGTAGATAATATTTTTATCTTTCAAACCGCAACTCTCCGGTGCAAGGCAGAAAAATTTTGCCCATGGCGAGTGTTTTAGTATAAACTCTATCTGTTTTTCAACAAGAGTCAAATCATCTTCAAATATTATCACCTTACTTGTTGAACCAAAATCTCTTACATGTAAACGTTTATTTACAAACTGAGCTTTAAAGTGTGGGATGTTTATATTGATTTTTATCTTAAAATCTATCTCTTTTACGGTTAAAAGATTGAGTATCTGCTCAAGATATGGTATAAAAAAAGCAGATATACTCTGACGTTCATAAAATACGCCATCATATATGAAAGCCGTCTCAAAAAGCGTCTGTTCTACAATACATATCTTCTTTCTTACTATCTTGTCAAGAGTCTTTACCTCTGTAAAAAGATTACTCTGTATCTGTGTATCAGTAAATATGACAGTTGCATTTTTCTCTGCCGATAGAAGTTTTGAGAAATTATCACTTAAATTTCCCTCTAAGATTATAAAACTATTTGTGGTTATAAGCTGTTTTGCTACTTGTAAACTGACCTCTTTACATGTAAAGACATCTAACTCTTTATCTATAAGTATAAATCTAATCAGCCGTTTAAGTGCATCATAACACTCATCTACTCTAATCCAAGCACTCTCATTGTCTATAATATCACTATCTCTATCATAAACAATACCGTAAGCACCATTATCAATGGCAGTAGATATATCATGAAAATTTAACGCTATAAAGAGCGAACCACGCTTAACACGTGAAGCTTCTATGACAATATCATCAAAAAAAGAGATATTTGGTTCACTTTTTAACAAGCCGTGCGTTAGTGCTAGTACATTTTCAAGTCTCACGAGAGATTATTTTATATCTGTACCGATTTTTTTAGGTTTTTCAGGGCGTATTAGAGATAAACCATCACTGTCTTTTGCAGCAAGAAGCATACCTTCAGAGAGCATACCCATAAGTTTTGCAGGTTTTAGATTTGCCACTACGCACACCTGAGTATCTACGAGCTCATCAGGAGAGTAAAACTCTTTTATACCGGCTACAACTTGACGTGGTTTATCTTCTCCCACGTCAACTTGAAGTTTTAAAAGTTTTTTACTTTTAGCAACCTCTTGAGCCTCTACTACTAGACCTATTTTCAATGATGTTTCAAAAAATTTATCTATTGTTATAAGATTGTCTTCGTTTTTTTGCTCCTGATTTTCACTCTCTTGCTTATCTGCTTTTGGCATAGCTTTTGGAGCTTCAGCTATAAGAGGTTCATCAACACGAGGAAATAGTGGCGGTACTTTCTCTATGGTAAATGTGTTAAGAAGTTCATCATCCAAAATAAGCTCTTTATAATATCTGCTACTCATCTCAAAACCTAATGCAGTAGCGATTTTTTTTGTAGTTTCAGGCATAACACCATGAAGACGAAGAGAGGCTTTTGCTAAGATATTTGCTATTAGAGCTACTGTCGCTAAGGCTTGATCTTTTTGTCCATTTTTTATCTTTACCCAAGGAGCATGCTCCTCTATAGCTCTGTTTCCTATGCTAAATAGTTTCCAAAGCTCTTCTAAGTAGCGGTGCATCTGAATCTCATCAAGATATTTATCCAAAGAGTCTAAAACGCTTTTCATCTGCTGTAACTCTTTTGAGTGGTATTTTTCGACATCTTTAGAGTCTATAATATATTCTGAATACTTTCCGCTCATTCCGATGATACGGTTTAAAAGATTTCCCAAATCATTGGATAAGTCAGAATTAATACGGTCAATAAAAGCACGTTGAGAAAAATCACCATCTTGACCAAATGGAACTTCACGCATCATAAAGTAGCGAAGATTATCCAAGCCGTAAGCCTCTGCAACATCTTTTGGATGTATGACGTTGCCTTTTGATTTACTCATCTTTTCACCATCACGAGTCCACCAGCCGTGAGCACCTATATGTTTTGGCAAAGGCAGATCAAGGCTCATCAAAAACGCAGGCCAGTAGATAGCATGGAAACGTAAAATATCTTTTCCTACAAAGTGGATATTTGCAGGCCATAAATCCATCTTGGCTTCATCATCTCCATATCCTAAAGCCGTTATGTAGTTTAAAAGTGCATCCAACCATACATACATAACATGTTTGTCATCATTTAAAGATTTTGGCAATTTCACTCCCCATGTAAAACTTGTACGAGTTACAGAGAGATCATGCAGACCGCCTTTTACAAAATTTATAACCTCATTACGGCGTGATTTTGGCAGTATAAAGTCTGGATGAGCTTCATAATAAGCCAAGAGTCTATCTTCATACTCTGAGAGTTTAAAAAAGTAACTCTCCTCTTTTACCGTGCTTGTGCTTCTACCGCAATCAGGGCAAAACTCATCATCAATTAGTTGAGTTTTTGGAAAAAATGTTTCACAACTTACACAGTAATTACCCTCGTAATGACCTTTGTATATATCACCTTTTGCATACATAACTTCAAAAGCTTTCTGCACACCTCTTTTATGATGTTCGTCAGTAGTTCTGATAAACTGATCATAACTTATATTAAACTCATCCCATAGATTTTTAAAAGTAGCACTAATCTCATCGGCAAACTCTTGTGTCGGCTTAGAGTTTTTAGCAGCAGACTCTTCTATCTTCTGTCCATGTTCATCAGTTCCGGTTAAAAAGTAAGTCTCTTCGCCGATAAGACGAGAATGTCTAGCTATTGCATCGGCAATAAATGTTGTATAGGCGTGACCTATATGTGCTTCACCATTAACATAATATATAGGGGTAGTTATATAATTACTCATTAAATCTCTCTCATATTAAAATTCAAATCCGCCGGTATCACCTTTGGACATACTGTTATATACAGCATTAACATACGCTTTGCGAACATCACAACCTATATAATGTTCACAATCTTTACAGCTTTTTACCTGATGTTTGACTTGACACTCTTGAAGCTTTTTTATCTCTTCATCAAGTTTTTGTTCATAAATATTATCAGCTACAGCAGACATCTTTTACTTTTGCTATCTCATATTTTGAACCAAAGTAACACGGAGCACTCTCATGCGGATTGGAACAAGGCAGTTCAAGCAATCTTTTTCCATCTCCATCAATAGCTTCGCCTCCGGCAACTTCATAGATAAAGGCAAAAGGAAAAACTTCAAATAGTTTTCTTAACTTGCCATCAGGTCTGTCAGAGGTAGCGGGATAGCTGAAAAGTCCACCGCCTTTGAGTAATATCTGGTGCAAATCAGGAACCATTCCTCCAGAATAACGCAGACGATAACCCTCATCAAAAAGTGACTCAATTAAGGACTTGTGTTTACTAGACCAGCAGTTTTGAGTTGAACCGGGAGCGTTTAGCTTACCTTTCTCTTTTAGCTTTATCTGCTCCATCTCTTTAAAACGTCCATGTCGGAAGATATAGTGGCGTACATTATTGTGATAAGCCGTAACCATCTCAAGACGTGGTCCATAGACTATATAAACAGCGGCAACCATCTTTTGAGCACTCCACTCGCCATTATAAATACCAAAGATAGAGCCTACGCTAAGATTTACATCTATTAAACTAGAGCCGTCAAGCGGGTCGTAAGCTATAAGAAGTTCACCATCTGGATTTAATACCTCCGTCTCTTCTTTCTCTTCACTTGCTATCTCTTTTATGACAGGTAGTTTTGAAAACTCTTCTGCTATTATCAAGTCGCTGGTAATATCTAGCTTTAACTGGACATCTCCTGACTGATTTGATTGTGCGGAGTAGTCCGTATCTTCATTTGTTATCGCTTCATGGATACGAAAAGCTGATGTTTTTATCGCTTCAAATATAGGTTCAAGTGAGCTCATTTTATACTTCCTTTGCGTTATTAAAAATCCACTCTATAACTGCGGATTCACTGTTTAAGTCCAATATAGAGATGTTTTGCGGTAATTTGTATCTATTAAGATTAATGCTCTCATCAATGGCAAGTGCATCCATATAAGGAAAATAATCCTCATCTATCTTCTCTCTAAAGATACTTATACGAGGCAGAGGAAGATTTTTAAGACCCTCAACCAGTAAAATATCAAAATCACCGAACAACTCCATAATCTCATCAAGATTTTTCTCTCTTTTTGAAAAGTAGGTTGTACGAGTAGGGGAGGTTACAACAACTTCTGCCCCTGTATCGGAAAACTTATAACTATCCTTTCCGGGAACATCAAATCTTGCCTTATCTTTAGGGTCATTTTTAATAATTGCAACATCAAGTCCATTTTCATGAATCAATTTACGTGCTACTTTTAAAATAAGTGTAGTTTTACCGCTATTTGAAGGACCTGTAAATGCAACTGCCAATCGTTTTTTCAATATTTATAACCTTACATGTAAAATGTGAATTATTATATTTAAAAAGTAATTCTATTTTGATTAAATTTTATTATTTGTATAAAACAAACCAAAAAATAAATATTTGGTTATAATACAAATCATAAAAACTTAAAAGGTCATTTAATGTTAAATAGGTTACATG
>WFND01000186.1 GCA_015484575.1 Helicobacteraceae bacterium | reverse complement strand
ATTTTAATAATCTTTTACTATATGGGAGCGTTTATAGCTCCACTGGCTATATTTATACTTAGAAAATATCTAAGTGAAAATATAATGTTGGTAAGAAAGACAGATGATATACTGAAAAAAATCTACAACTCATTTTCTACAAAACAGAAGATATTTTACTATCTGCTACTTATTTTCATATTTATATTTTTTGAGCTGTTTTGGAGAATGATATTTGAGTTTATGATAGCTTATTTTGATATACATGAATATTTATATAACATTTCTAGCAAATTATAGAGGCAATTAAATAAATATATCAATATATCTTGATTTATTTATTAATTTCCGATATACTAATAATCAATTTATATTTAAAAGGAAAATACAATGCAGATACCGACACCCGAACAAGTAGAAACAATGATGATAGAGAAGATGGGTTCTCTACCACAGTCACTAAATAGTGCCAAGGCGATTGATCCGAGATTTTTAATCGAACAGGCTATGAGTAGTAAATTTAGCATACAAGATGAAGCAAATCCGTTTGAGCCTAAAACTTCTATGATGATTGCTCTTGCGACATCCCTCACTTTAGGTGCTCAAGAGTGTATTTCTCAACAGACAAAAATGCTTAAGAAAATGGGTATCACCAAAGAGGAGTTGGCATATCTTGTACGTATAGTAAAACATGCTCAAGGTAGTGCTGTTATCGGCAACGCACAAGCTGCTTTTGATACTTTTGAAAGCTAAAAATCAGAAATCTTCAAGGAGATTGATATGAAAAAAATAGTTATTTTAGGAGCAGGTTTTTCAGGTCTGCATATATTTTACAAACTTCGCCATCTTATCGGCAAAAAACTTGATATTACACTTATAGACAAACGTTCACACTCTCTACTTAAACCTTCCCTTCCAGAAGTGGCATTTGAAGGGGCTGCAATCTCTCACTCTTTAGTAGAGTTAAAACATACCATAAGCTCTAAAGGAGCAACATTTTTACAAAATGAGGTTGTTGAGATAGACGCTAAAGCCAACACGCTTAAGCTTAAAGATACTACAACAATATCATACGATTATCTATTTATAACAGTTGGAGCAGTAAAAGATTATGATGCTATAAAAGGTTATAAAGAGTTTGGATATTCTGTATGTGATGATACACAAGCACAAAAACTTTGGGAAAAAGTGAAACATTTTGAAGGTGGCAATATTGTCACTGGTGCTGCAAAAAGTGTTTGGGGTACTCGTGTTGATGCACCACCGCTTCTTGCCCCATGTGAAGGACCAATCGGTGAAATTATGTTTATGCTTGACTATTATCTGAAAAAAGACAGGGGTCTTAAACGCAGTGAAGATTATAAGATAGACATCTTTACGCCGGGAGAGATTTTTTTCGAGGATGTAGGTGATACACCTCGTGAAGTAATTGGTAAATATATGCAAGAGAAAAATTTACTGCTTCATAACAACAAGGTGTTAAAAGAGATAGGCAAAGATTTTATCAGTTTTGAAGACGGCACCAAAATGGCTTGTGATTTGGCTATAGTAATCCCACCTTATAGTGCCCCTGTATTACTGCAAAATTCCGATGTAGGTGATGAAAAAGGCTTTATTCCAACCGACAAACAGATGCGTCATCTTGACTATCAAAATATATTTGCAGCAGGAGACATAACAGCTTTAGCGCAACCGAAGTTAGGTCATATTGCTATAATTCAAGCGGCTATTGCAGCTGCCACGTTTATGAAAGAGTTAGGCGAAGATATTGAAATTCCTCCACATGATTTAGAGGTATTTTGCATAATGAATATGGGTGGACACGATGCAACACTTATCGTATCTGACAATCTTTATGGCGGTAAAACCGACAAAGCAAGTTTCTCTCCTATAAGCAAAATGATGAAATGGGGATTTGACAACTATCTATACTATAACAAAGGACATATGCCACCGGATATTGCACTTGATATGACAGATAAATTAGTCAAAATATTATAAGATGCAGAGCAAAAAGATAAAATATACAAAACCAAAAAAGAGATTGCTCTACAATATTCATGTAGCATTCACTGCCTTACCTATGATACTCATCCCCATTCTTCTCGAGTGGGGTTTTCATATAATAGAATTAGATTTTTTTGAGCATAATAGAGATACTTTTTTAATAGCTGACATCTTATATATAGTTATTGCTAGATTTGCTCTGCTTGACAGTGCTTTATATATTTTTACGCACACAAAGCATCCTACAAATACAACACTCATGCATATCGTACTTCTCTATCTGGAGATAACCGTGCTCACTGTCTTATACTATGCTATCGTTTATAATATATTTGATGTTTTTTCACTTTTTCATCTCAACTCAAATTTCACACCTGAAAATCTAAAAATAGTTCATGAACATAGCTTCATAGCATCTTTTTATATCTCTACAGTTACTTTCACTACACTAGGCTCAGGGGATTGGATTCCTCAAACACTCTCTGCAATGATTGCCGTTAGCTCTGAGGTTATACTTGGTGTTATACAAGGTGGTGTATTTGTAGCAATAATAATATACGGCCATCAAAATAAAGGTGAGCTAAAAATCGTATCTTAAGCTTTAAAGTTGTTACATGTAAACCAAAAAAAGCTCAAAGAACAGGTAATTGAGCAAAAGTATTATAATGGTATAATTCAACTATGCAACCAACTAGAGAAAAAATACTTGATGTCGTTTTTGAGCTTATTTATATTTATGGGTATAACGGTACAAGTATGTCTATGATATTAAAAGAGTGTGGCATACCAAAAGGCTCTTTATATCACTATTTTAAATCAAAAAAAGAGATGGTATTAGCTGTTATTAAAGAGCGTCTGTCTCCAAGAATGGATCTCTTTTATGACTTTGCAAATGATACAAACAAAAATTCTATAGATGTGCTAATTGATGCTATTTACAAAATTGCCGACAAAGAACAACTCATCACTTACGGATGTCCTCTTAATCGACTCAATCAGGAGATGAGTCCCATAGATAAAGATTTTGAAGAGGCGATAACACTTATCTACAACAATATCAGAGATAAAATTGTTTTACTACTAAAAAATGATGTTATAAACTGCGATACACAAGCAGTTGCTGAATTCACCATAGCAAGTGTATGGGGAACACTTTCACTATCTCCTGCACAATCATCAAAAAAAAGGTATTTATCGACTATCTCTGCACTTATAACCTATTTGCAATCACTTAAAAAATAACTTAGACCGTTCAGTCTAACTAAAGAAAAGTTTTACTATACTTTCAAATAGACTGATTGGTCTATTTAATAAAAGGACAGTACAATGTTTATAGTAAAACCGATAAAGACGGATGAAGCAACAGGTGAATTAAAACTCCTATATAAAAAAATTAAAAAAGTGCTAGGGGCAGTTCCACCACATTTTGAACTTTTTGCAACGATAGATATAAAATCTCTCTCTGATTTTATAGAGTACAACCTATACTTTAGCAAACATAAAAATATAGATGCAAATATACTCCCTTTTTTACGACTATGTATTGCCCAAAGAGAGTGTCGAAATTACTGCATAAATTTCAATACGGAGATGCTGTTATCCAACGGAATTGATAAAACACTACTTGCTAATGTTTGTCAAAATATTGAAAAACTCCCATTTGCTTCAAAACAGATACTACTGCTCTCAAAAGTTCTTTATGCGATATATGATGCAAAAAGGTTTAAAAACAGTGATATTCAAGAGCTTTATGATGTTGGATTTAATGATAAAGATTTCTATGAACTACTTACTTATGCTACAAATTTTATGGCTAAAAGTAAAATGATAGAGGTATATATGAAACCATTATGAGGTCGATAGACCTCTTTTAAAGGTATTTAGGCGTTATAACGCTCTAAATATTTTGTATCAAAATCGTTATTTATAAAATCAGGGTTTTGCATCATCTTAAGATGAAATGCAATTGTTGTTTTGATTCCACCTACATCAAATTCACTTAAAGCTCTTCTCATTCTATTTATTGCATCTTGACGACTATTGCCATAAACGATAAGCTTCCCAATCATAGAGTCATATGTAGGAGGTACGATATAACCTGCGTGAACATGGGTATCTATACGAACCCCTCGACCGCCCGGTGCTATCCACTTTGTAATTTTACCCGGGCATGGTAAAAATTTGATAGGGTCTTCTGCTGTTATACGACACTCTATAGAGTGACCTGAAAGAGTAATACTCTCTTGTGAAGGCAACTCTTCACCCTCAGCCACACGAATCATCATCTCTATAAGATCCAATCCGCTAACCTCTTCTGAAACGGTATGTTCTACTTGAAGACGAGTATTCATCTCCATAAAATAAAAATCAAGATTTGCATCTAAGAGAAATTCAAATGTACCTGCACCTTCGTATTTTATATATTTTGTAGCTTGAACAGCAGCTAAATGGATACGTTCGCGAACCTCTTGCGTCAGAACAACGGCAGGAGACTCCTCTATTAGCTTTTGGTGGCGACGTTGCATAGAGCAGTCACGCTCTCCTACATGTAAAACATTTCCATGAGAATCTGCAATAATTTGAACTTCTATATGGCGTGGATTTTTAATAAATTTCTCCATATAGATAGTACCGTCACCAAAAGCCGTAATAGCTTCTGACTCAGCTGCCAAAAAAGCATTTTCAAGATAACTCTCATCTTCAACGACACGCATACCGCGTCCACCGCCGCCTTGAGCAGCTTTTAAAATAACAGGATAACCAACCTCTTTTGCACGAGCAGCTGCATCGGCAATATCTTGTATAGCACCGTCACTCCCCGGAACAACAGGAACACCCGCAGCAATCATCACATCTTTAGCTTTTGACTTATCGCTCATCATAACCATAACTTCAGGAGTCGGTCCGATAAATTTTATCCCGTGATGTGTACATATCTCTACAAAATGTTGATTTTCACTCAAAAACCCATAACCCGGGAAGATAGCATCGCAACCGCTAATATCAGCAGCAGATATGATAGCAGGAATACTCAAATAACTCTCAGAACTAGGTGCTTTACCTATACAGATAGAAGCATCTGCTATCTTAAGGTATTGGGCATCTTTATCTGCAGTTGAGTAAACAGCAACAGCCTCTTTTCCCATCTCTTTAATAGTGCGAATGGCACGAAGAGCAATCTCTCCGCGATTTGCAACTAAGATACGTTTAATCTCAGCCATTTTTAGATTTTCTCTACTGCAAATAACGGCATATCAAATTCAACTGCTTGACCATCAGTAACTAAAACATCAATAATTTTACAATCAAATTCAGCTTCAAGCTCATTCATAATCTTCATAGCTTCCAAGATAGCTAAAGGCTGACCTTTTTTCACGGTATCGCCAACTTTCACAAATGCCGGAGAGTCAGGAGACGGTGAAGCGTAATATGTTCCTACCATTGGAGACAAAATCATATCTCCGGTATGTGCCGGTGCAGAAGATACTGCTTCCGTAGCAGGTGCAGCTACTGTGGCAACCGGTGTGCTTTGCATTACCGGAGCAGCAACCAAGCCTGTAGCTTTTTCAAATTCTATTGAGAAATCTTCTTTTTTTATCTTCATTGATGAGAGTCCGCTCTCATCAAATTCATGTATAAGTGCCTTAATCTGTTTCATGTCCATGCTACAACTCCTAAAATCGGCTAATTTTTTGTGTGATATAATACCACAATTATAATTAATATTAAGGTAATACATGGGTCTAAAAGCTGATAGTTGGATACGAAAAGAGGCACTTGAAAACGAAATGATAAATCCATTTTGTGAAAATCAAGTTGGAAAAGGTGTCGTAAGTTATGGGCTTAGCTCTTATGGATACGATATTCGCGTGAGCAATGAGTTTAAAATCTTTACAAATTTGAATTCTACGGTTGTTGATCCTAAACATTTTGATGATGCAAATGTGGTTGATTTTATTGGAGATGTCTGTATTGTTCCGCCTAACTCTTTTGCTTTGGCAAGAACGGTTGAGTATTTTAAAATTCCTCGTGATGTTTTAGCAATCTGCTTAGGTAAATCAACTTATGCACGTTGTGGTATCATTGTAAATGTTACACCGTTTGAACCGGAGTTTGAGGGTCATATAACCATAGAGATCTCAAATACGACTCCACTACCTGCGAAAATATACGCAAATGAGGGAATTGCACAAGTTCTATTTTTGCAAGGTGATGAAGATTGTGAAACAAGTTATAGAGATAAAAAAGGTAAATATCAGTCACAAGAGGGTATAACCTTACCTAGAATACTAAAATAAAGGATAAAAGATGTTACACGAATACAGAGATGTAATAACACACATGAAAGCAAACGAAGCTGCAAATGCTCATTTTTTGAAAATTTTTGATAGACACAATGATTTAGACAATCAGATAAAACAAGCCGAACATGGAAGTGTGGCCTTAACAGATATAGAGATAGAAAAACTAAAAAAAGAGAAGCTTCACCTAAAAGATGAAGCTTACGGTATGATTATCGCCTACAAAAAAGAGCATAATCTTTAAATAATTTCCAAGACTCTCTCAAGAGGTCTTGCTATAACCGCCTTATCCCCTTTTATGACGATAGGGCGTTCTATTAATTTTGGATTTTCAACCATAGCTTTGATAAGTTTATCCTCATCCTCCACATTTTTAAGTCCCAACTCTTTATAGACAGCCTCTTTTGTACGCATTAACTCACGTGCACTAATTCCCAGCATATCTAAGAGTTTTTTTATCTCTTGCTCACTATGAGAAACATCTAAATACTTGACAACCTCAGCGTCAATATCTCTCTCTTGTAAAAAAGAGAGTGCCTGACGTGATTTTGAACAGCGTGGATTGTGCCAGATTGTTATTTGTGTCATTATAAAATTCCTTTTGTATTTTAAAGAAAAATAGGATAACATATAAAAATTTAATTTTCAGAGTATATACATGAACCCACATATAAAACTTGCAAATTTTGGTAGAGAACTTCTACAACACAACTCTATTGAGAGCGGTATTCCTCTTATCTCTAGTTATGCCAAAGATTTATCAGGAGCAACTAGATGTTCTATTTATATTTATGATAATAGCTCAAAAAAACTCTGGACGACACTATCTGACGGTATTGAAAAGATTATTTTAAATGAAGACGAGGGCATTGCGGGTCAAGTTGTTAGAGAAGCAGAGCCGATTATCGAAAACAGCCCATACAAAAATCCAAACTTTGATGAAAAGATTGACAAACGTACGGGATTTATAACACAAAATATCGCTGCTATTCCTATCTTTAACTCATCAAAAAATGTTATAGGAGTTTTACAGTTGCTAAACAAAGCAGATGGATTTAATGACAAAGATATTAAAACGATGGTATTTTTTGCACACTACATCAGCGGATACCTTGAGCTATCTACTTTTTTTGATGACACGAAGTAATACCAATCTCTGCTAAAAATCAAAGTAACTCTTTTTGCATCCAATGCGAAAGAGCATACAGTCCCCAGACATGCTGTTTAAACTTTCCATGCTCTGCTTTTAAGAGATAATCTTGCAAAGCATCTTTTTTAAATATACCTGTTTTTTCATTTACATGTAAGATTGTATCTATCTTACCCGAAGCGATTAAGTACTCCATATATGGATTTGCGAAACCTTTTTTTTTCCGTTTTAATATATTCTTATCAAGATATGTCACAGCAACTTTTTTAAGTATATCTTTTGTAAAACCGTTTTTGTAACGCATCCTAGGGTCGATGGAAAAAACATTTTCTACAAGGTGGTGGTCTAAAAAAGGCGTCCTAGATTCGATGGAGTGTGCCATAGATACACGGTCAAGCTTAGTTAAAAAATGTTCTGCCTGAAAGAGCTTAAGGTCTATAAAACTGTACCATATACTCTCATCAGCGTGAGTGCTTTTATTAAACTCATCTCTATATCTCTGAATATATTTTAGTGACTCATTGTCACGAATATTTCTTCTTAAAAGAGCATTTTTTTGCAGATCCGTAAACTTCTCCCCACTACTGCGAAATAGCAGAGTATCATCAAAGATACGTTTGTACCACTCCCACTCACGATTCATAGAGAAGTTAGAGTGAAAATACTTTTTAAGCCAATTTTTATGTCCTAAAGATGAGGCTTTTTGAATATCGAGATACTCAAAATACTGTCTATATCCCAAAAATATCTCATCACTCCCCTCCCCGCTTAAAACAGCTCTGTAGCCATCTTTTTTAATCTGTTCAAAAAGAAGATACAGAGGTATAGCTGCAGGATCATTTAACGGCTCGTCCAGACTATCGAAAACTTTATCAACAGCTTGAATAAAATCATCTTGAGATATAACAACCTCTCTGTTATCTAAACCTAAAATATCTGCACTCTCTTTTGCATTTTTACGCTCATCATACTTTGTAAATTCTCTATATCCAAGTGTGTATGTTGGAAGTTTTTTACCATTTTTTCGTGCTACAGCCGCTATTAAAGCACTATCTATACCTCCAGACAGCAGTGATGCCATATCTACATCAGATTTAAGACGCATAGTTATCGCTTTTTGGATACTCTCATCTATTACATGTAAAGCTTTGGCTTCATCTGTTATAACATCGGCTTTTACATGTAAGGGCGAATAGTAACTCTTACATGTAAGCTTAGAGTTAAAATACTCAAGATACGTTCCTGATTCTATTTTGTTTATACCTTTATAAAAGGTGTGAGGTGGCGTAGGTGCTAAGAAGCTAAGATAACTAAGCATGGCATCTTCATTCATACTCACACTGCTTAAGAGAGGCTTTAGAGCTTTTATCTCCGAAGCAAAAGCAAAAAATTTTGAGCTATTTAGATAAAACAGAGGCTTCTTTCCAAAACGGTCACGAAACATAAACAGATGCTCCCCATCAAGCAGACAAATAGCAAACATTCCCACCAAATGGTAAACAAATTCTACGCCCCATTTTAGATATGATGCCATCAAAACCTCACTCTCATCTGCCTTTTCAAAAGGAAAATCAAGCTCTTTTATCAACTCTTTATAGTTATATATCTCTCCATTAAACGAGAGCAGTATATCTTTGTATATAAATGGCTGATTTGAGTCTGATTTTACATCCATAATACTCAAACGGTTATGTGCAAAAAAGAGATTTTGATTTTCTATAACACGACAACTATCCGGTCCTCTATGCTCTATTGATGCTAAACATCTACGAGCGACACTAGAGTCGTATCTTCCTAAAATTCCAAAGATTGCACACATTATTTGTAAAAACCTACACTCATATCACGTTGCATATATCCTGTAACAATCTTACATGTAACACCTAAAGTTTCTGCCAACTCTTTTATCTCTTTTGGCTTAAAATAGTTATAAACCATAGACTTGTTTTCACCTTCTAAAATATTAAATATAAAACCTTTTTTAGAATGTTGCAGACATCTGCGTATAAAAAGATGTGTATCAAAACGGCTTAAAATATTCATAGCACCGCTACAGATATAATAGTCTGCTTGAGGCAATTCATCTGTTAAAATATTTACATGTAATATCTCACATCTAGTGCGAATACGTGCCTCTTCACACATCTTTCTCATGCTGTCAAGACCTATATATGAGTGCGGTTTCTCTCTCATGAAAAGATACAGATCTCCAAAGCCACATCCGGCATCTGCAATACTCAATGAACCTATCTCTTCATCAATCATCTCTAAAAGAGTCTTAAAACGTATCTGTTGAGAACTTTTACTATTCCAGTGTAGTGCCTTTACATGTAAGCCGTACTTTTTTGTGGAACTCTCATAAAACTCTTCATTTGTAAATTTTCTCATAAATGAATTTAACCATAAGTAAACATCATATAAGATAAAATACTAAAAAAAGCTATTAAGATATGATATACAGTAAAATAAAAGCTCAACTAAAACAGAACCCTAAAAACTGGTTAATCACAGGCGTGGCTGGATTTATAGGTTCAAACCTTGCACAAGAGCTACTTGAGTTAAATCAAAATGTTATCGGTGTAGATAACTTTGTCACGGGACACCGTTACAATCTAAAAGAGATAAAAAAAGCTCTTACACCTCTTCAGTGGGAAAATTTCACCTTTATTGAGGGTGATATTAGAGATTTTTCAACTTGTCACAGTGTTAGCAGAGATGTTGATATTGTTCTTCATCAAGCGGCACTTGGCTCTGTTCCACGCTCCATTGACAATCCGATAGTCTCAAATGATTCAAATGTCAGCGGATTTTTAAATATGCTCACCGCCGCAAAAGATAACGGTGTTAAAAGATTTGTTTACGCCTCCTCTTCATCTGTTTATGGAGACTCTAAAGAGCTTCCGAAAGTCGAATCAAAAACGGGTAATGTACTCTCTCCCTATGCCGTTACAAAAGTTACAAATGAGCTATATGCCAATGTCTTTTATCAACATTATGATATACAGACCATAGGGCTTAGATACTTCAATGTCTTTGGAAAAAGACAAGATCCAAACGGTGCGTATGCCGCAGTTATGCCAAAATGGATATTGCAGATGTTAAACGGTGATGATGTCTATATAAACGGTGACGGAGAGACCAGTAGAGATTTTACCTATATAGACAATGTTATTCAGATGAATATCTTAGCTGCTCTTACAGATAACACAGAAGCTTTTGCAAAAGCTTTTAACACGGCAGCAGGTGGCAGAGAAACATTAAATAATCTCTTTGCAGCCATCAAAAACGCTCTTGAAGCCAAGATAGAAGATTTAAACATTCCACAAGCACTCTACAGAGACTTTAGAGCCGGAGACATAAGACACTCTAATGCAGATATAAGCTTGGCAAAAGAGCTGTTGGGGTACGAACCTACACATACACTGCAAGAGGGTTTAAAAGAGTCACTCGAGTGGTATATAGCTGATATTTTAGGGAAAAAACAGTGAATAAGATAGCTGTTATAGGGCTTGGCTATGTAGGATTGCCGCTTGCTCACGCTTTTAGTAAAAAATACAGCGTAACAGGCTTTGATATATCTTCATCACGTATAAAAGCACTAAAAAATGGCTTTGACGCAACATTGGAACTCACAAAAGAGCAGCTAAATGAGGCTTTTGAAGATGGTATGGGCTTTACATGTAAGCTAGAAGATATATCTACATGTAACATATATATTATAACCGTTCCAACTCCGATAGATAAACACAAAAAGCCGGATTTAACACCTCTGATAGAAGCTAGTAAGAGTGTGGCTAAGATACTTAAAAAAGATGATATTGTCATCTATGAATCAACTGTTTATCCCGGTGCTACCGAAGAGGTATGCGTTGATATACTTGAGAGAGGCTCATACCTGAAATTTAATAAGGACTTTTTCTGCGGATACTCTCCAGAGCGGATTAATCCCGGAGATAAAGAGCATACGGTAACAAAGATACTAAAGGTTACATCAGGAAGTACACCTGAAATAGCTTTAAAGATAGACAAACTCTATGCCAGTATTATCACGGCAGGAACATATCTAGCACCAAGTATAAAAGTAGCAGAAGCCGCAAAGGTTATAGAAAATTCTCAAAGAGATATAAATATAGCCTTTATAAATGAACTTGCTATCATATTTAACAAGCTAAATATACAGACAGATGCCGTCTTAAAAGCTGCAGGGACAAAGTGGAATTTTCTACCATTTAAGCCCGGTCTTGTAGGTGGTCACTGCATAGGAGTAGATCCATATTATCTAACCTACAAAGCACAAGAGGTCGGTTATAATCCAGAAATAATTTTAGCAGGAAGAAGACTCAATGACAATATGGGCATCTATGTCGCTTCACAAGTGATAAAATTGATGATAAAAAAATCTCATAAGATAGACGGTGCAAAAGTCTTGATACTCGGCATAACATTTAAAGAGAACTGCCCGGATATAAGAAATTCAAGAGTTATAGATGTTATAAGAGAGCTAGAGGAGTATGGTTGCGATATAGATGTCAGTGACTACTGGGCTGATAGAGATGATGTAAAAAGAGAGTACAACATTGAGTTAAAAGATGATGTTGATTTTAAGAATTACAGTGCGATTATCTTGGCTGTTGCACATGAAAAATACAAAAATTTACACTTAAAGAGTAAAAATCAGGTGATATTTGATATTAAGTCTGTTTTAAGCAGTAGTGATGCCAGATTATAACTTGAAAGATTACAAAATAAAACTAGAAGGTAACATAGCTAAAGATGAACTCATTAAGGATGAATTGTTTTGATAAAAAAATTAATGAGCTTACTTACTCAAAGAGATAGAAAATTTTTACTTTTACTGCTGATTTTTTCTATTTTTATCTCTCTTATGGAGACTGTAGGTATCGGTATAATTATGCCGTTTATTTCGGTTGCTAGTGACTTCTCTCAAATTCAATCAAATGAGTATTATAGATATATATATAGCATATTAGAATTTCATAGCGATATATCTTTTGTACTTGCTTTTGGTCTATTTTTAATTGTTTTTTATCTGTTTAGAAGCGTTGTGAATCTATTTTATTTCTACTTATTGGCAAGATTTTCTAAAGGTAGATACCATCTTTTGGCATACAGGCTTTTTGAAAATTATTTAGGTAGAAATTATAAGAATTTTTTGGATAAAAATAGCTCAAATTTGAGCAAAACTATCATCAATGAAGCACAAAATCTTACAAATATACTTTCGGCTATTTTGTTTATGATGAGTGAAATTTTTGTAGTTGTTTTTATATATAGTTTAATGCTATATATGAATTGGAAAATCACAATACTTCTGTCGATTATATTGCTTCTCAATGTAATACTACTCACAAAAACCATATCAAAAAAGATTAAAATCGAGGGTTCAAAAAGAGAGAAGTTTCAACAAAGTTTTTATGAGATATTAAATAGTAGTTTTGGTAATTTTAAGATGATAAAATTAAAATCAAATGATAAGAAAATTCTTGAAGAGTTTGCAAAAGTAAGTGGAGGATTTGCAAATTCAAATATCACAAATGAGACTATAGCTCAATTTCCCAGACTGTTTTTAGAGGCTTTAGGATTTATTATAGTTATATTTATAGTTATATATTTGGTTTATAAATATCAAACCGACATATCAGGAGCTATGGCACTTATCTCTATGTTTATACTTGGACTTTACAGATTAATGCCCTCTGCTAACAGAATCTTATCTAGCTATAATCAAATTATGTTCAATCATCGTTCTTTAGATATAATCCATAATGATTTAATATACGAGATAGAAGATTTAGGTACAGACAAAACAGTATTTAAAGAGCAGATTGTTTTAAAAGATGTCTCCTTTTCATATATGGAAAATAAAAAAGTTTTAGATGGTATTAATATTAAGATAAAAAAGGGCGAAAAGATAGCATTTATCGGTGAAAGCGGAAGTGGTAAAAGCACTTTGGCAGATATAATTATGGGGTTATATAGACCTCAAAACGGAGAGATATATATAGATAATACGATATTAAATGATAATAATATTAAAGATTGGAGAAAAAAGATAGGATACATCCCGCAAAACATATACCTTTTTGATGGAACAGTAGCTCAAAATGTTGCCTTTGATAGCGAGATAGATGTTAAAAGAGTAAAAGATGTATTAAGTAAATCGGATATATTATCATTTTTACAGAAGAACAGTGATGGAATTGACACAAAAGTAGGCGAAAACGGTATCAAACTCAGCGGTGGTCAAAGACAGCGTATCGCAATCGCTAGAGCCTTATATGATAATCCGGAAATTTTGGTTCTTGATGAAGCTACAAGTGCCTTAGATAATGAGACGGAGACAAAGATAATGGATGAGATATATGAAATAAGTGAAGATAAGACTCTGATAATTATTGCTCATAGACTTAGCACTATAACTAGATGTGAAAAAGTTTATAGATTAGAAAATGGATGTTTGAAAATAACCTAAATGTGATTGAGGCTTTTAATGAAGTATAAGTTTACAGTTTTTACTCCCACTTACAACAGAGCATATACTTTACAGAGAGTATTTGACTCTTTGATGAGACAGACAATTCAACATTTAGACTTTGAGTGGATTTTAATCAATGACGGCTCTACTGATAATACAGATGATTTAGCCAAAGAGTTTATCTGTAAATCAGATTTTGAGATTAAGTACATAAAACAGAAAAACAGAGGTAAAAATTATTCTCATAACAGAGCAGTTACATTATCACAGGGGGAACTGTTCCTAATACTAGACAGCGATGATGCAGTAGTTCCTGAATGTATGGAGACATTTTGGTATTATTGGAAAAAAATCTCTTATAATGAGAGCAGAGATATATATGGAGTAAGTTGTTTATGTAAAGATGGATATACAAACTCTCTCATAGGGCATAAGGTACAAGAGGGTCTGATAGAAGATACATTCATCTGGAAACATAAAAACAGAATATATTTTGAAGCTTGGAGTGCTTTAAATACCAAAGTATTTAAAAAATTTCTGTTTCCGGAGGTAGAAAATATTAAATTTATACCTGAAGCTTATTTATGGGATATAGTTAGTAAAAACAGAAAAATATACTCTACAAATGAGATTTTAAGAGTAGTATATCATCAAGATGATGGGTTTAGTAAAAACATAACTGATAGTTACAAAAAACATTCACGAGGAAGATACTTATATCATAAAATGGTTATAAATGAGTTATCTTGGAATCTATTAAAAGTTAATCCAATAAGATTATTAAAAGATTTTATCCAATTTGGAAGAATGGGGTTGCATTCCAAGAGACAAGTTAAGCAAATGCTAAGAGATATTAATACTTTTTATAAAAAAATTATATTTCTATTTTTATTACCTACAAGTTTTTATTTTTATAAAAAAGATAT
>WFND01000185.1 GCA_015484575.1 Helicobacteraceae bacterium | reverse complement strand
TGTTGGTTCTATTAAGAGGTTTGGTTTAAATTATGATAGTTTTAGGTTCAACAGGCTCGATAGGTATAAATACTCTCATAGTAGCTAAGAGACTTGGCATAAATGTTGAGGTCTTAGTATGTGGTAGAAATATAGAGCTTTTAAATAAACAGATACTAGAACACTCACCTAAGATTGTAGTAGTTTCACAAAAAGAGGATGTGCTAAAAGTCAATCATAACAATGTTTTTTATGGTGAGGACTCCATAGTAAGAGTTATAGAAGATTCAAGTAGTAAATTTGTTGTAAATGCTCTTGTTGGATTTTTAGGTCTTCGTCCTACTATTACAGCTCTATCTCTTGGTAAAAAAGTGGCACTTGCAAATAAAGAATCCCTCGTGGCTTGTGGAAATTTTATAGATACGACAAATATCCAGCCCATAGACAGTGAACATTTTGGTCTTTGGTATCTACTTCAAGATAGAAAAATCAGCAGTATGACAATTACCGCTAGTGGTGGAGCTTTTCGTGATTGGGATATAGATAAACTTCAAAATGCTACGCTAGCAGATACTCAGAAACATCCAAACTGGTCAATGGGACAGAAAATCACCATAGATAGTGCAACAATGGTAAATAAAATGTTTGAACTATTAGAGGCTAGATGGCTCTTTGGTGAGGGTAAATATGATGCTATAATTGAAACAAAATCAATCATTCACGCTATGATAAACTTTAAAGACGGCTCTACAACAGCCCATATAGCAAATGCCTCTATGCAACTTCCCATAGCTTATGCACTTGAAGAGAAGATGGATGAAAATATACTTGAACATGTGGATTTACTAAAGGTTGGTTCCTTAGAATTTCGTGAGATTACAAAAGAGAGATACCCTATTTGGCAAATCAAAGATGATATTTTGCAAAATCCTACTCAGGGTGTAGTGATAAATGCAGCAAATGAGGCATCCATAGAGAAATTTATAGCAAAAGAGATAGGTTTTATGGATATAGCAAAAAATATTATAAAAGCTTATGAGAGATTTAGAGATATGCCAAAAAATATAGATGATGTATTTGCAATCGATAAAGAGGTAAGAGCATTTGTAAGAGGCTTGTAAAAGGAAAAAAAATGATTTTAAGTATAGAGAGCAGTTGTGATGATAGTGCTATCTCAATAACAGAAATAAAAACAAAGAGACTTCTTTTTCATAAAAAAATATCTCAAGAGATTGAACATGCTGTTTATGGGGGTGTTGTTCCAGAATTGGCGGCTAGACTTCATGCTGAGACTCTGCCTAAGATTTTAGCTGAGTGTGAACCATATTTTACACAACTTAAAGCTGTGGCGGTTACAAACTCTCCGGGTTTAGCTGTAACTCTTGTAGAGGGTGTGACTATGGCAAAAGCTATATCTGTAGCTCTAAATATTCCTATAATAGGGATAAATCATCTTATAGGTCATATCTATTCACTCTTTATAGAAAAAGAGACGATATTTCCTCTAACTGTATTGTTAGTATCAGGTGGACATACTCAGGTGATGGAAGTTAAAAGTTTGACAGATATAAAAACTCTTGCTAAGAGTATGGATGATAGTTTTGGTGAAAGCTTTGATAAGGTAGCTAAAATGATGGGACTTGATTATCCCGGTGGTCCACTTATTGAAAAGTTAGCAAAAAATGGAGATAGAAAAAGATACAACTTTACAGTACCTCTTCATCAATCTCCTCTTTTTGCTTTTAGTTACTCAGGACTTAAAAATGCCGTCAGACTTGCGATTGAGAAAGCAACTCCAGAAGATTATCCAGATATTGCGGCATCATTTGAGCATATTGCAACTATGCATATTATTCAAAAATTAAAAAAGTATTTCAAAACAAATCCTCCCTCAAACTTTGCCATAGTAGGTGGTGCAAGTGCTAATCTTTATCTTCGTGATAAGATTGAAGATATATTAAAGCCTTATAATGCTAAACTATTTTTGAGCGAATTGAAATATTGTTCAGACAATGCTGCCATGATAGGGCGTGTGGCGATTGAGATGAATGAAAAGAGGATGTTTACTACTTTGAGTGGTTTAGATATTTCTGCAAAAAGCACTCTTTAAGGATATAAAATTAGTAAAAAAAGAAAGTTTTTATTAGTCCCAAAAAAGGTTAAAACCTCCGTCTTAAAGACGGACAGATTTATCTACGATTACTCATAAG
>WFND01000184.1 GCA_015484575.1 Helicobacteraceae bacterium | reverse complement strand
GCAAGATTTGAACTTGCGACCTTCGGGTTATGAGCCCGACGAGCTACCGAACTGCTCTATTCCGCGGTGTGTTTAGGTATTTATCTTTTATCTTTTGGACGTGTTAATACAAACGCAAAAAGTCCTAAAATACTCAGCATTATGAGTGAACCGATAATACTTGAATCATAAGTTTGATTTAACATATCATATCCAATAATTTAATTGGTTGCGGAAGCAAGATTTGAACTTGCGACCTTCGGGTTATGAGCCCGACGAGCTACCGAACTGCTCTATTCCGCGGTCATTGAAAGTGGATGGGGTAGAGGGATTCGAACCCCCGAATATTGGTACCAAAAACCAATGCCTTACCGCTTGGCGATACCCCAATCCATCACTACATTTTGTAATGAGGTCGAAATTATAATCAATTAGAAAGTATTTGTCAAGATATATTTTAAAAATTGTTGATTTTCTTTAAATTGGCTATAATCGCATAAATATATTAAATACCAAAAGAGAGAATAATGACTCCAAATATAAGAGTAAAAAAAGCGATAGAAGCATTTCAAAAAGGTGAAATGGTGATTATGATAGATGATGAAGATAGAGAAAATGAGGGTGATTTGGTTTATGCATCTATGTTTTCAACTCCTGATCATGTGAATTTTATGGCTACTCATGCAAAAGGCTTAGTCTGTGTAGCGGTAAATAGAGATATAGCACAGCGACTAGAGCTTAATCCCATGGTAAATGCCAATACATCATCTTATGAGACAGCTTTTACTGTTTCTGTTGATGCGGTAGATGCTGAAACGGGTATCTCAACTGCTGAAAGGGATATGACTATTAAAATACTTGCAAATCCATTAGCAAAGGCTGATGAGCTTGTTCGTCCGGGGCATATATTTCCATTGATAGCAAAAGATGGCGGCACATTGGTGCGTACAGGACATACTGAAGGCTCTGTTGATTTGTGTCGTCTCTCAGGGCTTAGTGAATCAGCTGTTATCTGTGAAATCATGAAAGAAGATGGTACGATGGCACGTCGTGATGATCTGGATATATTTGCAAAAGAGCATAATCTGCAGACAGTTTTTATATCTGATATTGTTGAGTATCGTCTTGCTAATGAGATGCTAGTAGAGAAAGTGGATGAACAGGAGATAGAGTTTTTTGGTGTAAATGTTACAAAAACAACATTTAAAGACCACAGATTAAACGAACATACAGCGATACAATTTTATAACGGTGGTGAGATAGCCAATGTAAAAGTACATAATGTTATTCCCGATATTGAACTACTGTTAAATCAGACAAAATATAAACATCTTATCAGATCTATAGAATATCTAAAGATAAATAGCGGAATTTTACTTTTTATAAATCAGCCGGATCATGAAAACAGCTCTATGAAAGACTACGGTATCGGTGCTCAGATTTTAAAATCATTAGATATATCCAAGATGCATCTTTTGCATTCCGGCATGGCTCCTGATTTTGTAGGAATTAGTGGTTTTGGATTAGAAGTAGCTGATGTAATTAGCGTATAAATCTTAGAGGTACCCTTAAGAAATAATCTTAAGGCTCTAGGATAGAGACGGCTTTACGCTCTTTAAATCCAAAATGTCTCTCTAAATCAGAGTTATGCAATAATATAGGTACAACAACAAGCGATGCAACAACCGCAACTATTGTACCGAAAATAAGAGCAACACCCAATCCTCCAAATACAGCGTCACCTGCTAAAAGTGTTGAAGCAAGTATAATTGCAGCTGCAGTTAAAAAGATAGGTTTTGCACGTGTGGCACTGGCGTAAGCTATTGCATCAGTCTTGTGCATAGCTTTTTCGTGCATCAATGATTTTGTAAAATCAATAAGAAGCAGAGAGTTGCGAGAACTTATACCAATTAAGGCGATAAAGCCTATCAGTGATGTAGCAGTTAGGAAAAAGGTATCTGGTGTAAATATATCCATAACCCAATGTCCTAAAATAACACCGACAATAGATAAAAAGCTTCCTAAAAGTATGATACCGCTTAATATAAAACTTTTATAATAGACCACCATCAATAAAAAGATTAAGATTAATGCAGAGATAAATGCACCACCAAGGTCAACAAAAGTATCTAGCGTAACTTTCATCTCACCATCCCATATTATTTTATAGTGTAAACCTGTTTTTTTATCTATGAGATTTATATTGAAAAGACCTGTTGTTGAAACATTATACTCATCTGAAAGGGTATCTATGATTTCAGATCTCGCCTCTACAAGTGGATATACCTGAGAAACCATATCTGTTTCAGCAACAACATTTGTCATCTGGTGTAGATCTTTAGTCATTATCATAGGGTTTGATTTTGAAGGTGTTATAGTTACAACTTCTGTAAGAGGTACTAACATTCCTTTTTTATTCATTAGACGAAGACTAGATAACTTCTGCTCCACGCTTTTTAAATCTTTTTTTGTAAATATCTTACTCTTTTTGCTTAATGTCAAAAATAGTGGAATCTGCTCATCAACTTCATCACTGTTTTTGATAGCTATATCCATTCCTTCAAAAGCAAGATATATGATGTCATTTACCTGTTTGATGCTTAGTTGCGATTTTGTGATTTTTGTACTATTTACTTTTAAATCAAAACGATCATAAATCTCATCTTGCATAATATCTATATCTACCAGACCTTGCGTATGTTTAAAGATACTTTCAATACGAGATGCTAAATGACGAATACCTATAGTATTACTACCATATACTTCTGCAACTACAGCTGCCAATGTAGGTGGACCTGCAGGTGGTTCTACAAATTTGATATTTGTTTTTGGTATTATAGTTGAACAACTTTTCTGTACAGCAGGACGCATTCTTTGAACCATTAGATATGAAGGCTCTTTTCTATGATGCTTTTTTGTAAGGTTTACAACAATTTCAGCAACGTTTTCACTGTTTTTAAAAGCACTTCCTTTAATCAGTCCCGCAAAATCAAGAGGAGAACCCATACCTAAAAATGTCTCTGTATCTGTGACCTCTTTCTCTTTTTGTACAAAGTTTGTTACACACTGTGCAATATTTTGTGTTTGAGAGATAGATGAGCCAGAAGGCAGGTCAATATATATGGTAAATGTTTCATTGTTTTTTCCCGGAAGCATCTTCGCTTTTACTATCTCTGTTGGATAGAGCATCGCAATGGATAACAATAATCCAAGAAATGTACTAAACAGAAAAAAAGTTTTTTGTGCTTTACTTTGTAAACCATTGCGAACAAGGCTTTCAAATTTTTTTAAAATCATTATGAGTTCTCTCCTTTCGCATGTGTTGGTTTTTTCATTATACGTTTAGCTAAATAAGGTGTAAATATATAAGCAACAAAAAGTGAAGCTATTAGTGCAACAGGCACATTAGCAGGTATAGGTTTCATAAACTGTCCCATCATTCCGCCAACAAACGCCATTGGAACCATTGTTAAAATAATAGCTAACGTAGCGATATTTGTAGGAGGTCCAATCTCATCTGTAGCTTCTACCAAAAGCTCATCAATACTTTGATGTTCAGACTCAATAGAGTGAAAATGGCGGTGAATATTTTCAATAACAATAATCGCGGCATCAACCAGTAAACCTAAACTAAGCAAGAAAGCAAAGAGTGTAATTCTATTTATTGTCTGTCCTGAGATGTAAGCTATAAATAGCGTTATAGCTAAAATGGCAGGAACAGTAAAAGTGACAATCATAGACTCTCTCCAGCCTAGAACAAATATAAGTAAAATGGCGATAATTATAATAGATAATACAAGGTGGTAAACTAATTCATTTACAGCTTCATTAGCACGTTCTCCGTCATTTCTTGTGATAGAGTAACTAATGCCATGTTTACTTAAAAGCTCTTTATACTGCTCTAATTCCTCTTTTACTTCGTCGGCTATTATAACCGCATTTGTTCCTTTAAGTTTTGAAACTGTTAGAGTAACTTGACTCTCTGGAGCTGAAAACTTTCCATCTCTATTTACGCTGATATTTGCTGATTTGAAATTTTGAATATCGTAACTATCTGTAACAGTAGCTACATCACGCAGATGGATTGCTGAACCCATATACTGTGCAACAATGATATTTTCAACATCTTTAACGCTCTCAATAGCATTTTTTACACCCATCATAACTATTTCATTATTTTTGGTATTGTTTTTTACGGCAGGAACATTGTACGCTAGTGCTTGAACTGCTTGTACTATCTGTCCCATAGATAAGTTATAACCAGATAGTTTACCTAAATCCACTTCAAGGTTATATTGGTGTTTATTTCCACCTTTTAATGCAGTTACGGCAACATTTGGCAGACCGTTTATATGATGTTGAATCTTTTTAACGGCATCATAAAGTTTTGTTCTGCTCATTTTAGACTTCTCTTTTGCGTAAAATGCAACAGACATAATAGGAATATCAACATCAATATCGAGAGGTTTTATGATAGGTTGCATCGCCTTTTTAGGAAACATATCTGCATTTTGCATGATTTTATCATAAACTTTTAAGTTAGAGTCCTCTTTCTCTTCTCCTATGTAAAAAGCAGCATTTACAATACCGACATTATCCATAGCCATACCGTAAATATGCTCTATACCAAGAACCTCTTTCATCTTTCTCTCAAGTGGTTTTACTATAACATTTTCAACCTCTTTTGCTGTCGCACCGGGAAGAGCAACGATAACGGTAGAACCGCTGACAACCATCTGTGGGTTCTCTTCACGCGGCATAATCTCAAGAGAGAGATAGCCTATCGCTAAGAGAGTTATACCTAAAAGCATGGTTAATGGACTGTTTAAAAAATAACGTGCCAACTTACCTGCAGAATCTTTTGGAATATAAGGTTTATGTGAATGCATTTTTATCCTTAATTATGGAATGACAACAGTAGCGTACATACCCGGGTATATAGGCTTTTTAGAGTTGTTTTTAAAAGATACTTTAACTCTAAAAGTGTGTGTCATTGGGTTTGAGCTAGGAATAATGGCATTTATCTTTCCAATCGCTTTTAGACCTACAGAAGGTATCTCGATAGATACTTTTTTACCATAAGGAACGCGAGAGAGATCATTTTCTGCTACTTCTATAGATATTTTAAGTTTACTCAAATCTGAAAGAACAAAAGCAGGCATTCCCGGCATTGCCATCTCACCGACATTTATATTTTTAGCAACTATTACACCGTCATTTGGAGCTTTTATATTAAGATATTTGTATTGATTTAATACTTCATCTAGCTGTGCATTTGCCTGTTCAACCTGCTTTTTACTTATAGAGACCATATCTTGCATATTTTTAGCGGCAAGTTCAAGATTTTCAACCTCATATTTGCTGACCATATTTTTTGATAAAAGTCTTTTATATCTAGCTAGATTTAATAAAACATTATTAAGCTGATTTTGATTCATCTGTAGGGCAAGTTCAGCTTGAGATATACCAAGCTGCACTCTAGCCTTTGCCGAATCTACCTCTTTAGAATCTATAGTATAAAGAAGTGTGCCTTTTTTTACACGCTCTCCTTCACTAGCACCTATTTTTGTTACAAATCCCATATAACGACTTGTAATCATCTTTTGGTTATCAGAGATAACGCTTCCCGATACGTTTAAACCTTCAGCAAAGAGTGCTGATGTCAGTAAAACTAGTGTAAATAAAACTTTTCTCATTATTTGGCTCCATTAGCTAATTTTTCTAAAGCGAATATACGCTCATTTCTTCTATTTTTAACCTGTAAGATATTTAAAACCTTTTCAAGTTGAATAGACTGTTTGATGATTACATCACTCATAGATGAGAGCTGTTCACGATAACGCTCTTCATAACTTTTATATATGGTGTCTGCAAGTTTAAGCTCATTTTCAAGTGCTGCAATCTCATAATCAAGTGATTTTATTTCAGTATGAATTTTATCAACTTGAAGTGCGATGCCTTTTTTGGCAAGTTGCACTTGCGTCTCTGTTTTTAGCACTTGAATACGTGCTTTTTCTACTTTTGCATAGTCTGAACCACCATTAAAAATATTCCATTTTAACTGTGCTCCTATCGTGTAAGAACCTTTATCCAAAGCGTAGTTGTCAAATCCATCAGCAGCAGTCTGAATATTTGCCTGAACTCCTATCATAGGAAGATAATCGGCAGAGCTGACATCTTTCATACTGCGACGAATCTCTAACCCTGTTTTGGCACGTTGTACGTCAATGTTTTGCGAAACAATACTCTGAGTATCGAGACTGTTTAGTTCTACATCACTTTTTGGTACTTCAATGCTTTGAACCTTTTGATTTAGCAGAAAACTCAAGTAGTGATAGAGTAGCTTCTCATTTGCCTGCATCTGATTGATTGAACGTTTTACGTTTGAATGTTTAGCTTGAACTTCAAGAAGGTCGGTATTTTTTGCGTATCCCTCTTCTATCATAGATTTAGCCATATTTTCTAGTGAAGCTATGTTCTTATCTATAGTATATAGATGAGTTAAAGCCTCTTCTAGTAACTTCATGTCATAAAACGCTTTTCTTGTTTCATAAACTTTTAGATTTAGCAATTTTTGCTTATCTAGTTTTTTCATATGCTCCATAGATTTTGCAGCAGCTACATAACCTGAAATCTTACCGCCTACATATAAGGGAAGAGTATATTGTAGTTTACTTTGAAAAAAATTTCTATCTGCAGGATTATTTAGATTTTCCGGCGGTTGTGCGTACATGGCACTACATGCGGCCATATCTCCACCTTGACAAGCACCGAAGTTATCCATAAATTCATTTGCACCAAAGTCACCAAAATTGGCTTCACGACCTGTAAGTTTAAATCCAAAAACATTTCCTGCATCATCTGAGCGTGAGATATTTTGTACAAAGTCCAATGTACCCCAAGCTGTACCACTTGCCTGATTTTCAGATGCTTTTGCCGTCTGAACATCATATGTGGCAGCTTTTATTTCAAGATTGTTTGCTTTTAGTATCTCTACGGCTTGTTCAAGATTTAGAGTGTTTTTGTATAAAACATCTGCAGCTTGTACACTAAGTATAGAAGTGACGAGTAAAGCGAGTATTTTCATGCTATTTAAACTCCTTAATTAGCTTGTGTGATAAATTTGTAATATCTCTTTATAATAATTATGAGATGAGATTATAGCAAAAAAACTAAAATAAAAACTTTAAAGCTCTTTTTAGATAAAATTTGACCTTACGCACCATAATATACCCTGAGTGGCTTTTGTGGCATTTGAGTATAAGGCACATCGACGAAGCATAGCCAATAGCTACGCTGAGGAGATGTAACGCCGTAATCAAGTGCCACAAAAGCCACCCGAAGGGCGAAAGAGAAGAGATTCCACTGACTTCGTTGGAAAATTTCCTCCATAGCTACAGCTATGAAGAAAACTTTCCGTCTTGCATTGAAACCTCTTCTCTTTCGCTCAGGGTATATTATGGTGCGTAAGGTCAAATAAAATTTCAAATAAAAAAAACAGAAGGTATGTTATGGCTGTAGTAAGTATGGGTGATATTAAAAAAGGGGTACGTCTTGTTATAAATGATGTTCCATATAAAGTAGTAGAGTTTCAACATGTTAAACCCGGCAAAGGTGCCGCTTTTGTCCGTATGAAAATAAAAAGTTTTATAAACGGCAAGGTTGTTGAAAAAACTGTTCATGCAGGAGATAAATTTGAAGTTCCGGAGATGAAACATGCAACAATGCAGTATCTTTATGATGATGGTGAGCAGTTGCAGTTTATGGATAATAACACTTATGATCAGATAGGTCTCAATTATGAGCAGTGCGAAGAGGCTATGAAATGGTTAAAAGATGGCACAAATGCCGAAATTATTTTCTATAAAGGCAAGGCTATATCTGTAGAAGCTCCTGCCGTTATGGAGCTTGTTATCACTGAAACACCGCCAAATTTTAAAGGTGATACCTCTAGTGGTTCAAAAAAACCGGCGACACTTGAGACCGGTGCCGTTGTTCAGATTCCTTATCATGTGTTAGAAGGAGATCTTATTCGTGTAAATACGGTAGATGGCGAGTACATCGAAAAAGTTAAGTAGTATATCATGCCAAGAGTCCTAGTTCCCATTGCAAAAGGTTTTGAGGAGATAGAAGCTGTATCTATCATAGATGTCATGCGTAGAGCAGGTATTGAGGTTTTAGTTGCCTCTTTAGATGAGCATAATGATGTCCAAGGTGCTAACGGTATTGTTATTAAAACTGATTTACATGTAAACAGTGTAAGTTCTGATGAGATAGATATGATAGTTCTTCCGGGAGGTTGGGGCGGAACATATGCCTTAGCAGATGATGTTAATGTTCAAAATATCTTAAAAGAGATGGATGCGAAGGGTAAAAATATAGGTGCTATATGTGCCGCCCCTTTTGCCCTAAATAAGGCGGGAGTGTTAAAAGATAGATACACATGCTACCCGTCTGCAGAAGATGAGATTGACAAAGACGGTTACCTTGGAGATAGATTTCAAGTTGTTCAAGATGAAAATATTATGACTTCAAGAGGACCTGCAACTGCTATCTGTTTTGCTCTTGCAATTGTTCGTAAATTGGTCTCTAAAGAGCAGTATTTGGCTCTAAAAGAGGGACTACTGGCTAGTTACTGTGAATAGTTTTCCCAAGCAAATATTTTAAAAATAGTTTTAAAGGTGTCATCTAAGGGAGCTTCTATAGTTAAGCTCTCTTTTGTAAAAGGGTGGGTTATATCTAAACGTTGAGCATGAAGCAACATCCTATGACACTTAAACTCTTCTCTAAATAGTCTGTTATGTTCACCTCTGCCGTATTTTGTATCACATATAAGATGATGTGAGATATGTTTTACATGTCTTCTTATCTGATGTTTACGTCCTGTTTCAGGTCTTACATGTAAGAGTGAGTATCGAGAGCTGTTGTATCTTCCAACTGCATACGGTAGCTCTACTGTGGCTAATCTGGTGTAATGTGTTAGGGCATCTTTGGCTTTGGGCTCTTGTGAACGATATTTATCAGAAATTTTGTCAAACTTCTCTTTTAAAGGGTGGTTTATTACACCTTTTGAAGCTGTATATCCCCTGACGACAGCAAGATAGTGTTTTTGAGTTGTATGAGATTTAAACTGTTCAGACATAATAGAAGCACTATCTTTGTCTAGTGCAAATAGAAGTACGCCAGAGGTTGGTTTATCTAGTCTGTGAACCGGATAGACATACTGCCCGATTTGATCTCTTAATATCTGAATAGCAAAACGAGTTTCATGTTTATCAATAGGTGAGCGATGAACTAAGAGTCCAGATGGCTTATTTATCGCTATGAGATACTTATCTTGATAGAGTATCTCTAATATCTCTTTACTTTTAGATAACATAAAGCAAAATCATAAAATAGTGAAATAGACTTCCAGCCAAAACAAAAATATGCCATATTGCATGATAATACGGCTTATAATCTTTAATATAAAAGAAAACACCCAAGGTGTAAGATAGACCACCTAAAACCAGAAGCCAGATTCCACCATCACTTACATTTGCCGTTAAGGAGTTCATGGCTATAACTATTAGCCAACCCATTAGAAGATAAAAAACTAAAGATAGAATCTCAAATCTATTTGGATAGATAAATTTAAGTGATATACCTATAAAAGCGATACTCCACTCAATAATAAAAATACTCCAGCCCCAACTATCTCCCATCGCAACTATTGTTACAGGAGTGTATGTACCTGCAATAAGAAAATATATGGCGGCATGATCAAATTTTTGAAGCACTCTTTTTATATTTTCATGCGAGACTGCATGATATAGAGTGGAAGAGCCGTACATAATAATGAGAGAAGTACCATAAACGGCAGAACTCACAATAGCCAAAGTAGAGTTATGTAAAGCTGCAAAAGCCACTAAAATGGCTAAACCTGCAATACTAAGGAGTAAGCCGACTCCATGAGTGATGGAGTGGCAAATCTCTTCAGCAATAGAAAAATTATTAATTACTTGATTAGAATTCATATGTAATTATAGTTAAATTTTTTAATGTATTATTATTTATTTAAAAATTTAAAGGTTAATTTAAGATTAATTTATGTTTAAGTTAGTAATAATTATAAATAT
>WFND01000183.1 GCA_015484575.1 Helicobacteraceae bacterium | reverse complement strand
GAAATATGATGGTGGAGCCAAGGGGGTTCGAACCCCTGACCTATACGCTGCCAGCGTATCGCTCTCCCAGCTGAGCTATGGCCCCCTGTTTGATTGTAGAAATTTATTATAACTATACTCATCTTAAAGAATTATTGTTTTAGTCGATGTAGCTTGTATGAGACTATTTTTTTTGATTTTATTTACATGTAAAGCTATTTTTGCTTCAGATGTATATCTTATAAAGCTCGATACAAAAGCTAAAACTGTTAGTATATGTAAGAGTTTAAAACAGAAAACCGAGCCGGCAGAGCGATGTAGCATAATTAAACAGCATCGTCTAAGACGCTCTTGTGAGATAAAAGAGGCTCTGGATTATCTAAGAGAGTCTGGCTATTACCATTTTAAATCAAGTATCTAAACATTCAAGATATATTTTATGCTCTTTTTTAATCTTTGCCTGAAGAGCTTCTAGTAACTCTTGGGGCGTCTCTCCATTTATAGGATAACTGATTGTACTAGAGCGTATATATGTGTTAAAAAACTCTTCAAACATATTTTTGACTACTGTTGCTCCATATTTATCTGTATAAGGCAGGATAAAAAAGTAGTGATGATTATCATGAACAATTGCATCTGAAGTTCTTAAAATCTGCTCTAAACAAGACTCTATCACTTTCATCTGCACATCAGAAAAATCACAAAACAGAAGTGTAAAACTCTCAGAGCGATTCTCATCAAGACGTTCAGATATACCCATATTCAATTTTATAACACTAGGAAAATTGTGAAATGAAAAATTAACACCTGCCATTACATATCCTTATATAGATTTTAAAAATTAAGTATAGCATATCTTACACAAAATATTTTGTAAAACCGTCTTTATTTTCAAAAGGAGAGCTAATAACTTTTTCTCCCTCATAATCAAGCTCATAACTTTTATCAGCAGAACTTTTGCAGTAAGTTAGAATGAGTTTTGCACTTAAGTGCTTATCAGCCAATGTAGCATCTCTTGAAATAAGAGAGTGTGGACCGGGAATGCCAACTGTTTTTATGTGGATAAATTTCTCATTTTCTATCTTTTCAATCTCTGCATTATCATCTTTGTTTCGCCCTATTACAAGTTTTGCACCATCATTAAGGCGAAGTTGGCGACCATATTTTATAACTGCTATATCACGAACTTCAAAAGTATCATGAGCTATAAAATCACGTATTTTTCGTGCAAAATTTTCATCTGTCAATAGACATCCGCCACCGGGACTCTCATAATCTGTAAGATTATACTTTTTTACCAGCTCTAGTTGGCGTTCACGGTTACGTCCTGATATGCCTTCTAGCTTATCTCTATCTACCCAGCCTTTAACTTCTGCTATCGTAGGTTCTAAGCACTTTGCACTTAGAGGACGGAGCAAAAGACCATCCACATTTGCATCATTTAAGACCATCTTTAGAGCATCAGAATTTTGAGACATTGGACGCTGCCCCAATACCTCTCCACTGATTAAAAAACTAGCATCTTCTTCTTGCATCAGACGTTTTGCAACGGCGAACATTTTTCCATGACAGTCAATGCAAGGATTAAAATGTTTACCGTAACCGTGTTTTGGACTAAAAAGAACATCTTGCAGAAACTCATTTTGTATATCTATGATTTTTAACTCTGCACCAACTTGTCTGCACATATTTTGCATATGCTCTTGTCTATCTTTTGTTGCACCAAAGCCTGTACTTATGTTATATGCGATAACTTCTATACCTTGATCTATTATCAGTTTTATTGCTAAAGTAGAGTCTAAACCACCACTAAAAAGTGCAATAGCTTTCATTTTTATCCTTCAAAATTGACTAATTCACCCTTTTTTAATCTCTCAATCTTATTACGGTATGAGCGAATTAAAAATATTTTCTTATCGAATTCTATCGTATTTTGAGATTTTATCTTTTTTAACTCTTTATTGTAGTGATTTGCCAAAAAAGTGATAAGCTCAGATTTTAAAATTTCATCAGTTTCAAATGAGTTTATTTTAGGGTCAATGCTTATCGCCATTATGCGAGGATCATCAAATTTTGAAGCTAAAACAAGTTCAAACTCTTGGCGGTGATAATTAAACAGTGATGGCTTGATATAATCTAAAATCTGATTTGCAAAAGATGGATATTCGATAATTGTCTTTATGAGAGAGAGTTCCCAAATATCATGTCTTGAAAAATCAATAGGTGTATGAGTCTGCGTGTTAGTGCGTGTTAGTCTAACTAGAGATGGATTTATGGCAAGTATTGAAGCTAAAAAAGGACGATACTCCTCTTGAAGAAGCGGAGAGAGAGTTTTTAGATAAGCGATACTTTCATTTAGTGCCGCCTCTTTCTCTTTTGGAGTATTTAAGTCATAATTTTGAGTTATTTTGGTTAAAACAAACTCTATAAATGAGACAGGAGTTAAAAATAGACGATTTAACTCCTCTATTTGACCTGACTTTACCATATCGGCAGGGTCTAAGCCACCTTGAAATAGAACAACCCCTCCATCAAAACCAGAGGCACTTAACAACATAGCTGCTTTAATTGCGGCTTTTTCTCCGGCACTGTCACCGTCATATGCCATAACAATACGCGGTTCACCTTTTCTAAGAAGTGGCAGATGCTCGTTAGTTAGTGCAGTTCCCAAAGTAGCTACTGCTTGTGTGAAACCGGCTTGATGAAGCATTACAACATCAAGATAGCCTTCTGTTATTATAATCTCTTTTTTTCGATAAATAGTCTCTTTGGCTAGATGATAAGCGTATAGAAGACGTGATTTGTTAAATATTTTACTTTGAGGCGAGTTTATGTATTTTGCCTGATGATTGGTGATAGTCCGACCACCAAAGCCTACTAACGTAGCGTTAGTGCTATATATCGGAAAGGTTATGCGTTCAATAAATCTAGCATAGATACTGTTTTCACCTTCTCCGACAACTCCTAACTCTATGGCTTCTGGTATATTAAACATCTGCTGTTTTAAAAAATTGATACTCAAAGATGAGGCAGGAGCGTAGCCTATCGAAAAACGCTCAATACTGCTCTCAAATACGCCACGTTCTTTTAGATACGAGAGTGCCTTTGGTGTTTTTGGTAAAAGTGAAACATAATACTCTCCCAATTTTTCAATAAGAAGAGATTTCTCTTTTTTAAAAGAGCTGTTGTTTTCATAATGCAAAGTAAAGTTGTAAGTATCGGCAAGTTTTTCTATGGCTTCTGGATAGTTGAGCTTTTCATATTCCATAGTAAATTTTATGGCATCTCCACCGGCACCACAACCAAAACAGTGATAGATCTGTTTTGCAGGACTGATAACAAAACTTGGAGATTTTTCATCATGAAATGGGCATGGAGCTTTAAAATTCGCTCCCGCTTTTTTTATCTCTATGTAGCTACCGACAACATCAACAATATCAAGTTGGGCCTTTAGAGCTTCTATGGAATCTTGAGAAATCATACGGGTAATATAGCAAGTTTATATAAAATATTGAATAAAGTTCTATTTTTAGGTATAATTCGCATCTAAAAATTTTAAAAGAAAGTGGGTGATGTGATATGCCGGGAATCGTTCTTCGTCATGATGACAATTTCGATGCAGCGTACCGCCGTTTCAAAAAGCAAACTGATCGTAACTTAATCGTTACGGAAGCTCGTGCTCGCCGTTTCCATGAAACAGAAACAGAAAAGCGTAAGAAGCAAAAAATCAGTGCGCGTAAAAAGATGTTAAAGCGTCTTTGTATGATGCGTCGCTACGAGTCACGACTCTAATAGAGAGCCTTCGGGCTTTTTATGCTCTTCAACTCCTCCGTATAAACTCTGTTATGCTACAATTAGGTACTAATTTTTAAGGCTATTTAGATGAAATTTACTGCCCCGTTACAAGAAAATTCTACTCGTATAATGTTATTAGGTTCAGGTGAACTTGGTAAAGAAGTTGCTATCGAAGCTCAACGTCTTGGAGTTGAAGTTATCGCTGTTGATAGATATAAAAATGCTCCCGCTCACTTGATTGCAAATCGCTCTTATGTTGTAGATATGCAAGATGAAGATGCTATTTTACAAATTATTCGCAAAGAGAAACCGACATATATTTTACCCGAGATAGAAGCCATCAGTATATCTGCTCTCTTTAAGGCAGAAGAAGAAGGTTTTCATGTTATTCCAAATGCAGATGCTGTAAATAAGACAATGAACAGAAAAAATATTCGTAAATTTGCTGCAGAAGATTTGGGTTTAAAAACAGGAGCTTACAAATTTGTATCTACTCTGCAGCAGATGAGAGATGCCGCTAGTGAGCTTGGTTATCCTTGTGTTGTAAAGCCTGTTATGAGTTCATCCGGTCATGGGCAGAGTGTTATGCACTCGGCTGATGATTTAGACTCATCTTGGGAGATGGCAAAAGAGGCTAGAGGTGATGCCAGTGAACTTATTGTAGAGGCATTTGTAGATTTTGATTATGAGATAACACTTCTTAGTGCGAGAAATGAGAAAGAGACTGTTTTTTGTGAACCGATAGGGCATATTCAGCGTGATGGGGATTATGTTTTCTCATGGCAACCTATGCAGATGAGTCCGTTGGCACTAAAAAGAGCTCAAGATATAGCTAAGAAGATAACTGACGGTCTAGGCGGTCGTGGTATTTTCGGAGTTGAACTTTTTGTAAAAGGTGATGAGGTCTATTTTTCAGAAGTTAGCCCACGTCCGCATGATACGGGAATGGTAACACTGATAACACAGAGTCAGAGTGAGTTTGCTTTACATGTAAGAGCTGTATTAGGGCTTCCTTTAGGATTTACATTTTATGGCAGTGGGGCAAGTGCGGCATACAAAGCTACAAATGAATCACAAACCCCTGTTGTAGATATAGATGAGTCTGTATTTACTTCAAACAGTTTTGTAAGAGTCTTTTCAAAACCTGAATCACACATAGGTCGCCGTATGGCAGTTGTTCTTGTTTTTGATAAGATTGATAAAGCTTTAAAAAAAGCAAAAGAGCTGATTTTAAAGATTAGTGATTCATAGCCTTGTAAACTTTCACACAATTTCTACCGGCTGATTTTGCCTGATACAAGGCATTGTCGGCATACTTTAACATCTCTTGAAAATCGTAAATATTTTTTGCGTATGGATTTATGCCTATAGATATGCTAATGTGACAACTAATTGATTTATGTATAATCGGCTTTTCTTCAACTACTTTACGAAGACGCTCTGCAAATATTTTGCTCTGTGTAGCATCTAAATCAGATGTATAAACTAAAAACTCTTCACCACCAAATCTAATAAATATATCATCTTCACGCATAAGATTTTTTATACGTTTTGCGACCTTTTTTAAGATATAATCCCCAGCATCATGCCCATAAGTATCATTAACTTTTTTAAAGTGGTCTATATCTATCATATAGAGTTGATAAGAGCGTGATAAGTGTTTAAGAAGTATATCATTTAGATAACGTCTATTATACACCTCTGTTAATGGGTCTATATAGCCT
>WFND01000182.1 GCA_015484575.1 Helicobacteraceae bacterium | reverse complement strand
GTATAAGATTTGACTTTTCTTTCTTTGAGTCATAGCCTAAGCTATGGCGATAAGAAAAAAAGGCGAAGATTATGCTTCTTTTTCCCTCCCCTAAGGCGATAGAGAGAAACACATACTCTGCGTTAGTTATTGACGCAATAGCTACGGCTATTACTTACAATAACTGCCTTGATTATGAATTTCTCTCTATCGCTGAGGCTTACTAGGGTTTTTAGAGGTGCCCTAATTATAAGGATGATTATGAGAAGCGATACGGTAAAGAGAGGATTTGACAGAACACCTCATAGAAGTTTACTTCGTGCAACCGGACTTAAGGATGAGGATTTTGACAAGCCTTTTATTGGAGTGGCAAATTCGTACATAGATATTATACCGGGGCATTTTTTCTTACAAGAGTATGGAAAAATAGTAAAAGATGCTATACGTGAAGCCGGAGGTGTACCTTTTGAATTTAATACCATAGGAGTAGATGACGGTATAGCTATGGGGCATGACGGTATGTTGTACTCTCTGCCTAGTCGTGAGCTTATAGCTGACTCTATAGAGACTGTAATGAATGCACACAAGCTTGATGCTATGATCTGTATTCCAAATTGCGATAAGATAGTTCCGGGTATGTTGATGGGTGCTTTACGTGTTAATGTTCCTACTATCTTTGTCTCTGGCGGTCCTATGCAAGCCGGTCATAAAAAAGATGGAACTCCTATCGATTTGGCGACTGCATTTGAGGCGGTAGGTGAACATGCAGAAGGAAATATGAGTGATGAAGAGTTGTACGAGATAGAGTGTGAGGCTTGTCCAAGTGGAGGCTCATGCTCTGGAATGTTTACGGCAAACTCTATGAATACTCTGTGTGAAGCTATGGGCGTGGCACTTCCGGGAAATGGAACTGTACTTGCGATGACACCAGAGCGTATAGAGATGGTTAAAACAGCTGCAAAACGTATTGTCGAGATGGCAAAAGCTGAAGAGAGTAAATTTAATTTTAGAAATATTTTAAATGAGAAAGCCGTTCATAACGCTTTTGTTGTAGATATGGCTATGGGAGGGAGTTCAAATACTGTTTTACATATGTTGGCTATTGCAAGAGAGGCAGAAGTTGATTTTAAGATAGAAAATATTAATGCTATCGCTCAAAATGTTGCTCACATAGCAAAAATATCTCCATCACTTACAACTGTTCATATGGAAGATATTGATAAAGCCGGTGGTGTTAATGCTGTTATGAAAGAGGTTAGTCGAAGAGGTGGAGAGCTTCATCTTGATGCATTGACGGTAACCGGTGAAACTTTGGGTGAGCGTATCGCTGATGCTAACATTAAAAACAGCTCTGTTATCCATACAAATGAAAATGCCTACTCTCAAGTTGGTGGATTATCTATCTTGTTTGGAAATCTGGCAAAAGAGGGTGCTGTTGTTAAAACTGCCGGTATTGATGCTAGCATGCGTCAGTTTAAAGGTAGTGCTATCTGTTTTAACTCTCAGCCTGAGGCTATTGCCGGTATAGTCGGCGGCAAGGTTAAAGCCGGTGATGTTGTTGTTATTCGCTATGAGGGTCCAAAAGGTGGTCCGGGTATGCAAGAGATGCTCTCTCCTACATCTTTGATTATGGGAATGGGACTCGGCGAGAGTGTTGCACTGATTACTGATGGTCGCTTCTCCGGTGCTACTCGTGGAGCTTCTATAGGTCATGTCTCTCCTGAAGCTGCAGAGGGTGGTCTTATAGCACTTGTTGAAGATGGTGACGAAATAGAGCTTGATGTTGATAAGCATATCTTAGAGTTACATGTAAGTGATGAAGAGATAGCAAAACGTCGTGAGCTTTACAAACCATACAAAAACGAAGTAAAATCAAAATGGCTAAAACGATACAGTCTTTTAGTATCTAACGCCTCTAGCGGTGCAGTACTTAAAACAGAGCTTTAAGCTCTGTGTTGAAATTCAGGGACAATCTTTTTAAGCTGTTGTAGTTTATCTCTGCATAGAAGTAATTTTTCTATATCTTTATTTAACTCTTTTATGGGATAAAGTGTACTTTTTGTTATCATTATTGAGCTAAATTGCGTCTTTTTATCACTCTCATCTATCAGTAACTCTTCATACAGCTTCTCACCTGCTCTTAAGCCGCAAAACTCTATCTCTATCTCATCTTCTTTGTTATACAGCCGTATCATCTGTGAAGCCAAATCTACTATCTTTACACTCTCACCCATATCCAAAATAAAGAGTTCTCCGCCCTTTGCTATGGAGGCTGCCTGTAAAACAAGCTGACACGCCTCGTTGATGAGCATAAAATAGCGTGTAATATCTGGGTGAGTTACGGTTATATTTTTACCTTGTTGTATCTGAGATTTGAATTTTGGTATGACACTACCGCTAGAACCAAGTACATTACCAAAACGTACAGCTACTATCTCTGTATCTTGTGAATCAACATTTTGAGCATACAACTCCACTATACGTTTTGTTGTTCCCATCACATTTGTAGGGCGTACCGCTTTATCTGTTGAGATGATAACAACTTTTTTAACTCTATATTTTATGCTTAAATCTATGATAATTTTACTGCCTAAAATATTATTTTTAATAGCAGAATCTATATTGTCTTCACATATCGGTACATGCTTATAAGCCGCTGCATGAATAAGTATATCTATATGTTCTAGGTTAAAAAGTTCCTCTAGCCTCTCTTTGTCTGTTATGTTGATGAGTTTAAACTTCGCATTTTCTATTTTTTGAGTCAGTTTGTAGAGATTATACTCGCTGTTGTCAAGAAGTATTAGAGATTTTGCACCATATCTTTGACACTGCAGAGCTATCTCACTTCCTATGCTTCCACCTGCTCCTGTTATGAGTACATCTTTATTTTTAATAAAAGATTTTACGACTCTTTCATCAAGATCTTTTGGGTGACGAGCCAAGAGATCTTCGATAGATATATCTTGAAGCTTCTCATACTGTTCACCTAAAAGTTTTATCTTTTTTATCTCTTTTACACCACAATTTGAGAGATCATTATAGAGTGATTTTAACATTTCAGAAGAGAGTTTTGCAGTGATGATAACTGCTTGTATATTATACTCTTTTATCGTCTCTTGGAGTTTTGAGTAAGGGAATATTTTGAGATTTTCTATATAGGTGCCGATAGCACTTTGATCCTCACTTTCAGATAGTGTTATAGCTACAAATGTGTAAGGTATCTCATCATTTAACGAACTCTTGATTATGGAAGAGGTGTTTTGGTTTACTCCTATTATAAGTGCAGGTCTATATATATCTCTGTTTTGCTCTACAAATATACGTTTTGAGATACGCAACATGCCTATAAACGAGAGTGATAAAATCATATCTATGATGATAATACTACGGGCAAAGGGCATATACAGCTCAGACAGAGATAAAAATATGACAAAAAACAGCATATAGGCTAATATATGTGCTTTTAAGATATTTTTCGATTCGCTAAGCCCAAAAAATCTCCAGATACCAAGATAGATGTTGTATCGTATAAAAAAAAGCAGCTTCAATGAAAATATAGTAAAAAACACCCTCCAAAAACTCTCTAAATATTCAAAAGGTATATGAAAATTGAAACGTAAAAGATAGGCACTGTATAGGGTAAATATAGAGATAAAAAAGTCTGAAAGAAGAAAAAATATTATACGTTTAGTGTTTGTAGGTTTTAGTATATCTCTCATCTTAAAACATCTTTTATCAACGATGATATATAAGCAACATCTTCATAACTCATCTGTGTACCGCTAGGAAGGCATAATCCTCTGTTAAAGAGATCTTCACTTACTCCCCTGCTTACATGTAAGGCATCTTTAAAAAGTGGCTGAAGGTGCATGGGTTTCCACAACAATCGAGACTCTATGTTGTGCTGTTGAAGCTGTTTTATAACCTCTGTAGGTTTTGTTTTTGATAGCGTCAATGTTGTAAGCCAACGATTTCCTTTTGTATCTGGAAGCTCTTGCATAAACTCTATCTCATCAATCTGCCCTAACTCGTCAACATACCACTGAAATATCTGGCGACATTTATCAACTCTTTGTTGTAAAACTTCCATCTGTGCAACGCCTATAGCAGCTAAAATGTTACTCATACGATAGTTATATCCATACTCTACATGTTCATAATATGGCATATCTTCTTTTGCCTGTGTAGCGTAAAACGATGCTTTATCTATCCACTCTTTATTGTCAGATACCAAAACACCGCCACCTGAGGTAGTTAAAATCTTATTTCCGTTAAAAGAGAATACTCCAAAATCTCCGAAGCTACCACTGTCTTTGTCTTTATATGTAGCTCCTAAACTCTCTGCCGCATCTTCAATCAGATATATACCGTTTTGTTTACATGTAAGCACTATTGATTCTATATCTGCCATCTGTCCATATAGATGTGTAAGAATAAGAGCTTTTGGTTTTTTGGGAGCTATATCTATCGCCTCTTGTAGAAGTTTAGGGTCTAAATTCCAACTCTTTTTATCGCTGTCTATAAATACAGGTAAAGCATTTTGATATAAAATAGCATTTACAGAGCCTATAAAAGTAAAACTAGAAGCTAAAACATAATCTCCCTCACCCACACCAAGAACACGCAAAGCCAGATGAATAGCAGAGGTGGCATTAACAGTTGCTAGTGCGTAAGAGGTTGAAGTAAATTCACATACGCTCTGCTCAAACCTATCGACAAAAGCTCCAAGCGGTGCTATGTAATTACTTTTAAAAACTTCTGTTATATACTCCTGCTCTTTTCCAGACATATGTGGCGGAGATAAAAAGATACGTTTTAAACTCACGATTTAGACCTGTATATCTTAGATGGCATCGCTATGACGCTAGAGTCTGCTTTTACATTTTTTATAACATTTGCTCTCATTGAGATGATACTGTTTTGCTCTACTGTTATACCCTGTATCAAAGTAGAAGCCGCCCCTATCATAACATCTGATTTTATCTGAACGTTACCGCCTAAAAATACCTGTGGTGCGATAGAGACATTCTCTTGGATTAAGCAGTCGTGTCCTATAACGGCTAGATGATTTATCAAGACGCTGTCTTTTATAATTACATCGCATGATATTAAAACATTATGGGCTATATATACACCCTTTCCTACTGTTACGCTTTCACTGATAGTTGCTAAGGGTGAGATGAGCGAAATCTGCTCAATTTGATGTTTTTTTAGAAATTCTATAATATTTTTTCTATTTGACATACCGACTCTATTGACTGCACCGATAGCTATAATAGCACCATCAAAATTATCTCTTTGTTGTAAAAGTTCATCTAAATATCCGCAATAATCATACTCTTTTAGACTACTCTCTTTAGCAAAAATACCATAAATATCGTAACCGAGCATAAGAGCAACTTCAATCACCTCTTTAGCAAAACCACCGCCACCTATTATGGCTATATTTTTAGACATATCACAAACTCCATTAGATGGATTGTATCAAAATGTCAATTAAGGTCACCTCTAAAAACCTTAGAGGTGACCTTAAATCTTGACACCGCTCAATAGACTTTTTACTTCATTTGACTATACTTCGCAAAAAATAATAAGGCACTTAATGAGTGAATTTTTCAACACTAACGACTCTCCTTTTGATGGAGAGTATCCAGATGGACATCCTGTTCGGGTATATCTTGAAGAAAATATACTGATTCGCAATACTATAAAGGAGTTACAAGCTACTTCAATAGAAAACAATTTGGATTTTTACAGTGAGCTGTTTGATAAACTATGTAGAGTAGAACTCCATTTTGCTCGTAAAGAGAATCAACTATTTCCATATCTTGAAAAACATGGCTGGACAGCTCCTTCGCAAAATATGTGGGCTTTTCATGATCAGATTCGATTAGAGATAAAAGAGGCTCAAAAAGCTATACAGACAAAAGATGTAGAGTCTATCATCTACGCTTCACAGAGAGTTTTTCACTCATTGGAGCATATCTTACAAGTTGAAGAGTCAAGACTGCTTCCAAATGCGATGAATATGCTTGAAGAGCAGGAGTGGAAAGAGTTTCGAGAAGGTGATGCAGAGATTGGATGGATGTTTGATACTCCTCCTGCTCCATACCCTGAAGCAGAGTACATACACCCCTCTCAAGATACAAAAAAGAGAAAACTTCCATTTGGCATTGATGATAAAACTCACTATGATGAGGGCTATTTGACACCAGAACAGGTAAACTCTATATTTAGAATTTTACCTGTCGATATAACTTATGTAAATGAAAATGATCAGGTTGTTTTTTATAATCGTGGGGATGAGAGAGTTTTTCCAAGAAGTGCCGGAATTATAGGACGTGAAGTTAAATTTTGTCATCCTCCAAAAAGTGTGGATCAGGTTTTGCGTATCTTAGAGGAGTTTAAAGCGGGTCGTCAAGATGTAGCTGAATTTTGGATACAATTTAAAGGACAGTTTGTCCATATTCAATATTTTGCCGTAAGAGATGAAGATAAAACATACAGAGGTGTTATAGAGATGAGTCAAGACGTGACGCATATTCGTGAACTTGAAGGGCAAAAGAGACTTTTAGACTGGGATTAAGATGATAAAAGCACTACTCTTATCTATACTTGGCGTTACGCTTTATGCCAATATATTACAAGATGCCATCAATAATGCTGAAGCCGGAAGTACAATAAAACTTGATAGCGGCATATATAGCGGAAATATAGTTATAAATAAACCTCTAAGCATTATCGGCAAGTCTGATGGAGTTATTATAAAGGGTGAAAATAGAGCAAGTGTCGTCAAGATACTAAGCTCACATGTAACTTTAAAAAATCTAACCATAACAGATAGTGGAAACACAATGATAGGTATAGATTCTGCCATAAAGATGTATCATGCAAATAGTTGTCAAATCGTAAAATGTAAACTTCTAAACTCTCTCTACGGTATAGATATGGCAATGGTAAATAATTCTATCATAACAGATAATTACATAACTTCAAAAGATAATCTTATCTCTTTAAGAGGCGATGGAATAAAAGTATGGTATTCAAACAACAATATCATTCAAAACAACACTTTTAACAGAGTAAGAGATGTTACACTTACACGTTCAAACAGTAATGTTATAAAAAATAACACTTTTTTAAATAATAGATTTGCTTTACATGTAAGCCTATCTCAAAAAAACAAAATTAGAAACAACACCTTTAAATACAACTCCGTATCTATTATGTTAATGGGTGCAAAAGATACTATAGTACAAAACAACATCATACAAAGTTCCAAGGGAGCTGCCGGAATCGGGCTTGTTCTTAAAGGTGTTTCAAACTTTATACTAAAAGATAATCTTATCAGGTATAATGCCCAAGCGATATATATAGATAATAAAGCGAGTGAAAAAGGTATGCAGAGATATATAGTAGGAAATACTATCTCTTATAATAAAGAGGCGATACATTTTCACGCTGTTATAAAAAATAACACAATCAAAAACAATAAAATATACGCAAATATAGAAGATATTATCAAAGATATAGAGACAATACCGACACACTCAAATGTTATTGAGTATAACTACTGGGACAGATATACAGGATTTGATAGAGATAAAGACAATATAGGAGATACTCCACACAGAATCTATCAGCACGCAGACAGACTCTGGCACTACAATAATAAAATCAAATTTTTTTACGCTTCACCTATAATGTCTCTGCTAAATTTTTTAACCTCGGTAGCTCCATTTATAGAGCCTATACTGTTACTAGAGGATAGACATCCTCTTATTTATGAACACCTCTAAAGGAGAGATATAAGATGTTTGAAAATATAAAGATGCCAGAGGGGATAAATCCACAGATGTTGGAACATTTAATGCACCCAAAAAATTATGGAAAATTAGAAAATCCATCGGGTATTGGGGTGGCAATGGATGATAAAACAAACGAGTATGTCATCTTTTATGTAGATATAGAAAATGAGAAGATTAAAGAGAGTAGATTTGCTACAAACGGTTGTCAAGATACTGTTGTTATAGGCTCTATGTTTACGGATATGATAGAGGCAAATGATATAACATATGCAAACAGTGCCATAGAGAAGATGCACGAAAGATTAGGAGATATGACACCTCAGCAGAGAATTTGTGCAGAGATAGTATTTAACTCGTTTTTAGCATCTCTGACAAATATGAAAAATCTTCAAAATGGTGAAAATGAGGAGTTGCATATGATAAAAATGCAAGATAGCTGTGAAGCCGTAGGACAAAATAAGGAGTCAAAATGACTCCTTTCTTGCCGACAGGCAAAGCTTTAGTGACTGAGTATAATTTGAACTTGTTCAAATTATACGAGATTTATTAGTAGGAGTCAGAAAATGAGTAAAATATATCAGAAAAAACATGAGCTTTGGTTAAGCATAACATTTGCTTCATTTGCGATAAATGACGAAGAGATAAAGTCTCGTCTATACGAATTTTCACTTATAGCATTTAGGCATATGAAGTGGATAGGCGATAACATAATAAACAGTGGTAATGAATTTAACTACGACAGAGAGATGATGCTTTACAAACGTGAGAGCGTTTTTGAGATACTCAATGCTCTCATACAAGAGTTACATGTAATGCAAGAATATTACAATACAAGCATTCTTGATGAGCGTATGAAAACAGATGATAAGTATCTTATAGAGTATCTCTCACAGCTTCTTGATGATACAGACAACGACAGAGAAATTACAGCTTTTAATATGAGAAGAGAGTGGCCTCACGCTAAGCTTTCACAAGAGCAGATAGATGCTTTGACACTATTTTTGTTTGAGGAGTCATATAAAGAGTATGAGTTAATCTTGGTATATAACTACATGCAAGCTAGAACTAAAGATACACTCCATTTTAGCGTCTTTCAAGACCTCATTGATGAGTCACATTTTCATCTAAAATCATTTGGAAACATGATGGCAAAACTTGGGATTTTAGCACTGCCTCGTGAACTTCATGAGATGACATATATTGTAAAAGATCTTAAAAAGTTTGTCACAGACGGCATAGCAGAAGAGGAGGCGGCAAAAGTTATGTGCAGAGAGCTTAGTGATGCTATAAAAGATGAGAAGCTCTCAAAGTTTTTTGACTTTATAAATTACCAAGAGAGTTACCATATAG
>WFND01000181.1 GCA_015484575.1 Helicobacteraceae bacterium | reverse complement strand
TCAAATAACTTCTCAAAAATTATTGATAAAAAAATTGAATCCAAAAAAGATATGACAGCTCTTTTATATAATAAATTTATAAAAGAGACTTTTGATATTCAAAGAGCCATTATACATGAATCATTAAGCTCAAACGATATAAAAAAAGCTATATTATCCCACAACAGAGCTCTGCTAAAACAGACAACTTATCCACAGTATAAAGCTATGTCAAATGGTTTTCCTTATCTAAATGTTATGCACTTCGTAACAAATAAAAATATATCATATCTCAGACTGCACAGATTAGAAAAATATGCAGATGATTTAAGCAAAGTACGTCCTATGCATGTACTTGCAAATAAAAGTTTAGAGACTTTGCAAGGTATGGAAGTTGGAAAATACGGCATATCTCTTCGTAGTGTATCTCCTGTTATATATGATAAAAAACATTTTGGTACATTAGAGGTAGGAACCGCACTTGAAAATATCGTTAAAGAGCTAAAAGAGACTATGAATATAGAGATTCTTCTAACTCTAAAGAACTCAAAACTGAAAGTCTCTCTACTTGAATCATTAAAAAAGTATGATAACAAAAGCTCTATACTTTTTGCAAGTAAACTATTTAGAGAACTTCATCCTAAACTAAAAAACGGCATCAGATTAAACTATAAAAAGCATAATTATATAATCTATAAAGGGATAGACCTCTTTAGTTTTAACGGTGATAAAGTAGGAGAGTTTTTTTATGCTATCGATATAAGTAATGAACTTCATGAAAAGACAAATTACATAATTTTAAGCAGTATTATTACCGCTTTATTGCTATTTTTTATATACATTATATTACATGTAAATCTTTCAAAAATGTCTGAAGCTTTAAGTATTCATGCAGGATATTCGCAACTTATCTTAAACTCTCAAAAGAATATTTTGATATTAACCGATGGAGTTGAGATGGTTGATGCTAATCAGAGTTTTTTAGATTTTTTCTCATACAAAAGCGTAAAAGAGTTTAAAGCTAGATACCAATGTGTGTGTGACTTTTTTCAACCGTGTGAAAAACCTAACTTTATACAGGGAAAATATTATAAAAACATCAGGTGGACAGACTATCTTTTGGAACATCCAGATGAAGATCTAAATTGTAAAATAATAATAGATTCTGAGGAGTATATCTTCTCATTAAGTGCTACAGCAACACAGATAGACTCTAAAACACTAAGACTTATATCACTCACTGATGTAACATGCTTAATGAATGAAAATGAAAATCTACATAGGCTCTCATATACCGATAAACTGACACAGGTAAATAATCGTCAATCATTTGATATGATAATTTCTAAGTTACATAAAAAGTCAAAAAAAGATAATTTTATATTTAGTATTATATTTTTTGATATAGATCACTTCAAAAAAGTCAATGACACATATGGTCACGATACCGGAGATGAAGTGTTAAAATCTATAACATCACTAGTAAAATCACATATACGCTCAAACGATATACTCTTTCGCTGGGGAGGAGAAGAGTTTATAGTCATACTGCCAAAGATAAAACTAAATACCGCTTATGAGATAGCCCAAAAACTACGCAAAACTATAGAAGATGAGAAGATAGATGTTGTTGGAAAAGTCACATGTAGCTTTGGAGTCTCCCAGAGCAATCACTCCAAAGATGTCACTAGCTTAATCAAAGATGCCGACACAGCACTCTATAGAGCTAAAAACGGTGGTAGAAACAGAGTTGAGAGTACATCATAACTTTTTCCATATACTCATTTGTGAGATTGTGTGTTGAAACTTTCTTGGCGTCTCTCTGATAACAAACTCTATATTTTTAGTCTCAACAAGAGTGAAATGCTCTTTTAAAATACTAATCAAAGTATCTAAAGTATAGACCTCCTTGCCTGATTCATCAACATAACCGCCAAGCCAAAAATCTTTTGCCGTTGACTCCTCTTGCCATGTGTATGGAGAGGTCAATATTAAGATACCATCATCATTTAATCTCTTATGCAGAGATTGCAAAAACAGTCTAGGCTCATAAAGTCTATCTATAAGATTTGTTGCCATAATCAGATCATAACCTTTAAAATGCTCTTTTAAATTACAGGCATCTCCTTGCCAAAACTCCACCCTGTCTGCATAAGTATCAAGGTCAAACTCTTTCAAGCTATGACTCTGATGTGAGATGATAGCTCCCTCTTCGAGACGTTCATAAAAGATTTTACCACGTTTTTGTAATTCAACTCCAATTTGAATAAATCGTGCAGAAAAATCTATGCCCGTAACCTTATCAAAATAACGTGCCAACTCAAATGAACTGCGACCGGTTGCACAACCTACATCAAGAACACTCTTGCGATTTAGCGTATATCTATCTGCCTCTTTGGCACATCTTTTTGCAAAATTTTCAACACCAAAATGGCTACAACCGTAATGAAATTCACAATACTGAGAGATAAGAGTATCGCTCTCATAGATATTTTCATCAACTTTAAGCTCTTTTCCTTTTACATATCTAAATCCGGCATGTTGATAAAAATGCCTTCTAAAAGCGTAACGGGAGTGTTTCATAAGTTCATTACCGGATGTCGCCCATGAACCGCCTTTTATCAGATTATGTTTTGTATCAAATGTTGGAGTAGAAAAATCATCATATATAGGATGAACTTTAAAGCCTTTAAAACCATATATAGGAGTTTGAGTCCACTGCCAGACATTTCCTACAACATCATACACATCACCAAATGCAAATTTATCAACACGACAAGATGAGCTGTAGTGAGAAAAATTTATATTTGCTTTTGTATCATCAAAATCCGGAACATCTTGTATATTTGATAATTCATAAAGTCTGTACCATTGAGCTTCACTCAAGAGTGTATAATCGCTCCCATCTCTCTCACCAAGCCATCTGCAAAATGCCATCGCCTCTAAATTATTGACATCAACCGGCCAATTTAGTGGCATTGCAACTATTTCGCACATGCTTCTATACTTAAATTCATCACCCTCTTTCACCCAAAATGGAGGATGTTTTGCGGAGCTGATTTTTAAAAATTTTAGACCTTCATCATCCCAATACTTCTCTTTTTCATAACCTCCATCTTTAACAAATTCCATATATTCGCCATTACTAACAAGATATTTTGATGTCTGAAAATCAGACACCTCTACTATCTCTTTGCCATATTCATTATCCCAACCGTAAAGATGATGATTTTCATCTTTGCCCAATCTTATATCGGCTCCTTTTATCTGAACCAACTCATTTTTTGGTGCTTTTGAGCACTCTTTACATGTAAGGAAGAGAGAGCTAGGTTTTATATCACTAATATTTAACTGTCTATGAAGTACACTAGATGTCTCTATGTGTATTCTCTCATGTTCAATACCCATTAAAATCACCCAAAAGGCACTATCTTTGCCAATAGGCAGAGATAGAGGCAGGGTCATAATCAACTCTCTAACAAGCTCTTTTACTTTTAAACGATACTCTCTTACTAGATTAACATCCGGCCAGTTATAGTTTTTACTGTTGAGATCATCCCAATTCATCTCATCTACACCGACAGCGAAGATAGATTCAAATTCAGGATTGATACGTTTTGTTATAACCTTTGCCAATATCAGTTTATTTATAAAAAAAGTTGAAGTATGCCCAAAATAGAAGATCATAGGATGACGGGTAGGTTCTGATTTTTTATAAAAGACAGAGTCATCTACAAAAATATCAAATAACTTCTCATATAACTCATAGGTATTTAAAAAATACTCTAAAATCTCTTGACGTTTTAATTGCACGTTGTCACCAACAAGAGTGACGGGAAGTTTGCTAAGTGTTTTCATACATCAATTGTAACAAAAAATGCCTACTATTCTTTGTGATTAATATTACTTACATGTAAATTTACTCACTAATTTTCTAAAAAGTAACTAATAATATAAATTTATAAATGAATTATGGACAACTTTAAGCCACTTAAGCTTTTTTGCACTATAATTCTCACTAATGAGACAGCATACTTTAGAACAATTCACAATCTTTTTAAGTGTTATGAAATGGTTATTTTTATCCATAATTATCGGTGTAATGATAGGGGCGATGGTTACACTCTTTTTAAATATATTACATTATGGTGATCATACGCAGACACTACTGCCGTTTAAGTACTATTATCTTCTGCCTTTTGCTCTTGTGCTTAGCACATGGTTAGTAAAAAAATTTGCTCCCGAAGCAGAAGGTCACGGTACTGAAAAAGTTATAGAGTCGGTACATAAAAAAAATGGACTTATAGATGTAGCGGTTATTCCGGTTAAACTTTTTGCAACCGTATTAACACTATTTGCCGGTGGTTCTGCCGGTAAAGAGGGACCCGGGGCACAGATTGGTGCGGGTGGAGCATCTCTATTTTCCGAATTTTTTCATTTTAGTAAAAAAGATAGAAAAAAACTCGTTATCTGTGGTATCAGTGCCGGATTTGCATCTGTATTTGGTACACCTATTGCGGGTGCTATTTTTGGTGTAGAGGTTCTTTTTATCGGTCTTATTATGTATGATGTGCTACTCCCATCATTTATTGCCGGATTTGCCGCTTTTTATACGGCACAATATCTAGGCATAGATTATACATACTTTGATATTAGATTTTTTAATAATGTCAGTATAGATATTCCGCTGATTTTAGAGGTTATACTTGCCGGTGTATTTTTTGGACTTGTTTCTGATTTTACAATTACAGTTTTAAGAAATTTTCATAAAAATATAAAAAGAATTCCCATAAATATCTACTTAAAAGCATTCTTAGGCGGTACTATCTTGGTATTGGCTTCGTATGTTGTGGGAGATTACTACTTTGGTCTTGGTTTAGGAAGAATTGAAACACTGCTAAATCCTTATCTATATGTCTCTGCCGATATTCCTTGGTATGATTTTATAGTAAAGAGCTTTTATACTGCTATCACTTTAGGAACTGGCGGTAGCGGGGGAATTGTTACTCCGCTGTTTTACATAGGTGCATCAAGCGGTCATCTTTTTGGCTCTTTAATGGGTGATCATGTTGCTCTGTTTGCAGCTTTGGGATTTGTAAGCGTTCTTGCCGGAGCTACAAATGCACCTATCGCAGCTATTATCATGGCGATGGAGATTTTTGGTCTGCAAGTTGCTCATTATGCCGCTATATCTGCTGTAATCAGCTTTCTTATCACAGGACACAGAAGTGTTTTTGCATCACAGATACTCTCAATGAGAAAATCTGATATGCTTGATGTCGCTTTGGGTGAAGAGGTAGAAAACAGCAATGCCCAGATGGGTGACAAAGGTAAAAATAAGATACAGTCTTTACGCAACCGTTTAGAAGAGAAACGTAAACTTAGAGCAGAAGCTTCTTCCCGGCGTCACAAGAAAGACTAGACCTATTGCTAACTCAATCTGACACATAGCATCTACGATAGCAAGTATCTCTTGTCTATTAAGTGTTGCGATATGCTCTTTGACTCTCTGCTTAAAAGTTCTATTTTATCTTTTTTGCTAACTGCTCAGGTAAAATTTCTAAAGACTCCTCTATAACTTTTGTATTTCCATGCGTAATAAATTCATCTTCATACTCAAAGCTCTCTACTAAAATATCTGTTATTTTTTCATCGGTTAAAAATTCCAATATAGCAGAACCCACACCTCCTGCTTTACTAGAGTCACTAAATATATACCAACGTTTATGTTTTTTCGCCATTACATGTAACATATCGCTATCTAAAGGTTTCACAAACCTTAAATCCAACAGCGATATATCTTCATCTATCAATTTCATAGTCTCTCTAGCACGTCCAACACCGTTTCCGTAACCAATAAAGAGTATATCACTCACACCGGATATAAGAAGTTGAGATTTTCCCAATTCAAAAGGTGTTGGCTCCGGTAACTGTATCTGATTAAAACTTCCACGAGGATAACGCAGTGAACATGGATGTCTGTATCGGTGTGCAAATCCCATGGCACGGTGCATGGCTTTTTCGCTGCATGGTGCTAAAAGTGTCATATTTGGTATGGCTCTTAAAAAACTTATATCAAAAACACCTTGATGCGTCTCTCCGTCTTCTCCTACTATTCCAGCTCTATCCAATGCAAAAACAACAGGTAGATCCAATAGACAGACATCATGTATAACCTGATCATACCCACGCTGTAAAAATGTAGAGTATATGGTACAAAAAGGTTTAAATCCCTCTTTTGCCAAGGCTGCCATAGATGTTACCGCATGTTGTTCTGCTATAGCTACATCCCAAAATCTGTCAGGATATTTTTTTATCAACTCACTTAAACCCGTACCGCTAGGCATAGCCGCAGTAACACCCACAACCTTTTTGTCATTTTCAGCTATATGAAGCAGAGCCTGTGTATATATCTGTGTTGCACTTTTTGAAGATGATTTTTTATTTGTATGACCGCTGTTTATATCAAAAGGAGCTACTCCATGCCACTTTTCATGTTGCCCTTCAGCAATCTCATAACCTTTGCCTTTAAGTGTCTGCACATGAATAATAACAGGTTTTTTCATAGACTTTGCAAGTTCATACATCTCTATCAAAGACTCCAGATTGTGACCGTCAACCGGTCCTATATACTCTATGCCCATCTCTTCAAACATAATACCCGGAGTAATAAGTTTAAAAGACTCTTCAAAACGTTTTGCCATATAGTGAGCACTCTCACCAAAATTATCTACTAGCTGTTCTACATTTTTCTTTATCCTCTGATAAAAAGGACTAGCCATTGCCGAACTTAACATTCTGCTCATAGCACCTATAGGCTTGGAGATACTCATCTCATTATCATTTAAGATAATAATCATAGGATACTTTCTATCTCCAAGCTCATTTAGTGCCTCATACGCCATACCCGCACTAATAGCTCCATCACCGATAACAGCTACAGGAATACGGCTGTCAGATTCACCTCTTAAAGCTATCGCTTTTGCAGCTCCAACACCCAAAGAGATAGAGGTAGAACTATGTCCAGCTACAAAATAGTCATGTTCAGACTCTTGAGGTTTTGTATAGCCACAGATACCTCCAAATTGGCGTAAAGAGTCAAACTCTTCCCAGCGTCCCGTCAGAAGCTTATGAGCATAAGCCTGATGCGAAACATCAAAAATAAAAGGATCTTTACTAGAATCAAATACTTTGTGCATAGCTACTATAAGTTCAGTTGCACCGAGAGTAGAACTTAAATGACCGCCATTTCTGCTAACCACTTCTAAAATCCTATCTCTTATCTCTTGACACAAATTTTCTAACTGCTCAATATTATACGATTTTATATTCATACTATTTTTATCCACCTAATGCCGCTCTTTTGACTCTATCAAAGCGTTTCATAATTTCAGAGTCTATATTTTCTGTTTCACTGATAGCAACAACTCCACCCTGACTTATCGCACTGTCAGAGACTATCTCTATATGCTCCAATTTTCCCAACTCTTCAGATACTTTGGCATGATCTTTTGGATTTATCTTTAAAGTTACATGGGAACTGAGCTTTAAATCTTCTATAAGTTCTTTAGAGAGTTTTATCGCTATCTTAGATGAGTTTTCATCCAACTCTACTAAAATAACCTCTTTAGCTATATCTACAGCTGCATTTACTAACTCACCTTCTATCTTACCCAGAGCGACTTCAAACTCTGCCGCACTTTTTTCCAAAGCTTTTATAGATTTTGAAAACTGCTCTATGGAACTTTTTTCTTGATTTTCCTGTTCACTTAAAAGTTGTGCTTTTGCATCTTCAAGACCTTTATTGTATGACTCTTTTTTGGCAGCTTCAAGCTCAGCTTTAAACTCATTCTCTCTATCTTCTAGTTTCATCTGAAGTTTAATAAAATTTGAAGACATCTCATCTGTTTTTTTAAGCAGTGACTCCACCAATTCATCTTTTGAAGAAGATGAGATTTCATGGTTTTGTATATTTTCATTGGAATTTTTATCTTCTGTATCTATCTGCTCAGCAAGTGAAGATTTCTCCTCTTGATGTTCATGCCCACCAAAAGAGAGTACCTTAAACTTGTATCTATCTATACTGTGTGAAGTTGAATTATTTTTACTGATTACTACTGCCATTACTCAATCATCTCATCTGATTCGCCGACTTGTAGCACTCCCTGCTCCGCCAACTGTTGAACAACTTCAACAATTTTTCTCTGAGCTCCATCAACCTCTTTAACCTTAACGGCACCCATAAACTGCATCTCTTCGATAAAGGCATCACGAGCGCGTTCTGACATATTTCCAAAGAACTTCTCACGCAACTCTTCAGGAGCACTTTTAAGTGCCAACATAAGGTCTTGCTTATCAGCCACTTTAAGAATCTCACGAACTCCGTTATTGTCAAGGTCTGCTATATCTTCAAATGTAAACATCATCTCCTTGATAGATACGGCCAATGCTTCATCCTCTTGCTCTATCTGTGCAAGTGTACCTTTGGATGTTTTAGCACCGAGTCTGTTAAATATATCTGCAACGGCACGAGGACCTCCGACTTCAACTTTATAACTAGCAAGTGACTCAAGCTTAGACTCCAAAACTGCACTGACACGCTTAATGATAGATGGTGATATATCTCCAAGTTTTGCCATACGCATAGCCACTTCCGCTCTTAAATCATCGCTAAAATAGCCTATTGTTTCTGCTCCTGCCGTAGGGTCCATATGTGCTAAAATAAGAGCAATGGTCTGTGGATGTTCATTGATAATAAAATCAGCCAACTGTTGAGGTTTTATCTTAGACAGATAAGCAAAATTTTGCGTATTTGCCATTGTTTTTGAGAGACGTTCTAAAATTTTTTTAGCCTCATCAGCACCCAACGCTTTATGAAGTATCTCTCTAGCATACTCAATACCACCGGAACTTAGATATTGATTAGACTGAATAATTGCATAAAACTCTTCTAAAACAGCAGCTGCAATATTTCTATCTATTGAGCGATTATTTGCAATATGTTTTGAAACTTCGGTAATAGACTCTATACTAAGACTAGAAAATATCATCGTTGTAGCCTCTTCACCCATCTGCAAAAGATATATGGCAGTCTTTTCCGCCATACTCATCTCATCAAATTGTACCTGCTGTGATTCAGAAAGTTTCATCAGTTATCCCTTCCTTGTTTAGATGCTTCATATCCGCTGTTTTCTTCATCTATAAGAGCCTGAAGGATGGACGCTATCTCTTCAGGGCGTTCCTCTGTCATACTCCTTAGTTTTTCAACTAAGACATCATGCTTTAGTTCATCTTCACTAAAGTTCTCGCTTACACCCAACTGATCTTCTACTTTTTTACGCATAGCTTGAACTTTTTCTACTAAATCTTCCTCTTCATCATCTTCTATATTAAGCACAGGCTTCTCAAACTCATCTTCTTCCGCACTTATCTCTAACATTTTTTCTGCAAATGGTGCTATAACTTTCTTATATCCTACAAATATAATTATAAGCACCAAGATATACTTAAACAGCTCTGCAAATGGGGATAGATATACATCTACAAAATTTTGAAATTTTGTTGCACTATTTACAGTAGTAAATGAGTTTTTAGATGACTCAAATTGAAAATTTCTAACAGAGACTTGGTCACCTCTTTTCTCATTTATTCCAATAGATTGCCTAACTAGAGAGGTTATAGCCTGAAGCTGACTCTCATCAAGAGCCACATACTCTTTCTCATCTGTCGGGTTACCATCTTTATCTGTAACATTTTTATATTTTCCATCCACTACCACTGCGGCTGTTATACGCTTAATTATTGCAAACTCACCCTTAGAGTTTGAAACTTTTTTCCCTATTTCATAATTTGTTGTAGTATTTGTCTTTTCATATTTTTCACCTGATTGCTTTGATTTCAAGCCCTCAACCGGACCTATATTGCTTACGGCACCGGGAACACCACCTATCTCTTTAGGCTTTGAGCCTTCACGCTTCTCTTCGTTACTCTGCTCACTTCTTACAACACTTTCAGGGTCATACGATTCAGAAGTATAACTCTCTTGGGAGAAATCATACTCTATAGTTACGGTAGCTACGACTCTATCTTTTCCACCTATAAAGGGAGATAAAACCGAAACTATCTTCTGCTCTTTTTTACGCTCTTCTGAGTGTTTATATTTTAGTTGCATTACAGAGAGTTCACCCATTTGAGCGTTCTCATCACTATCACCTAAAGTTTCACCCTCATCATTTACCAAAGTAACATTCTCTACCGTTAATTTAGGTACTGATGAAGCGATAAGATTTTTTATTCCTCTTATCTGCTTCATAGATAAGTGACGATCCTCTTTTAATTTTATCATTACAGATGCAGACGGTAAGACCTCTTTTGAGACAAACAGAGACTCTTTTGGCATAGCAAGATTTACACTTGAACGCTCTATAGGAGAGAGAGCATCAATAGTACGTGCAAGTTCACCTTCTAATGCACGTAGAAATTTTATGTTTTGATCAAAACGTGTAGCACCAAACTCTTGTTCATTAAAGAGTTCAAACCCCACACCGCTATCTTTTGCAATACCCAACGAAGCTATAGTCATACGCTCTTTATATACTATATTTTTAGGTACGGTGATAACATTTTCTCGTGGTATCTTATATGCGATATTGTCTTTTTCTAACTGCTCGATAACTTTGGCAGAGTCTGCAGGTGACAGATTTTCAAATAGAACTTTATAATCATCTTTCATTGAGCCTGAAGATGTGTAAACAACTAAAAAAACCAAAAATGCCACTATACCGGCTACACTGACGCCGACAATGATTTTTTGAGCCTTACTCAGTTTGGCAAATAGTACCGAAAGTTGTGCTACAAGTGCTTTAAAGTCCATATATACCTAAACCTAACTTTTATAATAATTTTTCACAAAGCTCAAAAAAGCGACTATTCTCTTGCTCTTTACCGACCGTAACACGAATTGCGTTGAGTCCGTAACCGTGTAAATCTCTCACAATCATACCCTGTTTTAAAAGCTCTTGTGAAATATTTGAACTGTTTTGAGGTGCTTTAAAACACAAGGTGACAAAGTTTGTATAACTCTCTATGAATTCTATGGAGTTTTTATTGGCAAACTCCTCATATCTACTCATCTGCTCAAAATTTTTAGCTACGCTCTCATCTACAAAAGCTCTATCTTCAAGTGCAACGGTTGCTGCTTGTAGAGATAGTGTTGTTATATTAAAAGGTGGGCGTAACTTATATAGAGCATTTATTATATTTTCACTGCCTATACCATAACCTACACGCATTCCGCCTAAACCGTAAGCCTTTGAAAATGTTCCTAAATAGAGCACATTTTCAAAATTTTCTATCACCTCTTTTACATTGATGGCTTTTTTGCTATCTTTTTTAGCTGCATATTCCATATATGCACCATCTATAACAACTAAAGTATCACTATCTATCTTATGCAAAAATTCTACTATCTTGTCTATATCAAGAGCATCACCTGTGGGATTGTTTGGTGTGCAGATAAAGATTATAGATGGATTATGCTCTGTGTATAGAGTATAAAACTGCTCCAAATCATGCTCTCTTGAAGATGTTCTAACAATGGGTGCACCGACATGATGAGCATATATCTCATACATGGCAAAAGTTACGGAGTTCATTAAAACAGGACGATTTTTATCTGCTTTTGCATGAATAGCAAACTCTATTATCTGATCACTTCCCGCACCTATAACAATATTGGAACTATTAACACCAAAGCTATCAGCTAAAGACTCTTTTAAGATGTACATAGAGTCATCTGGATATAGTGACATTTTAGAGACTATACTAGAGACTGAATCTTTTACATGTAAAGAACATCCGTAAGGATTCTCATTACTTGCCAATTTCACAATCTCATCAGGTTTAATACCATACTCTCTTACCACAAGCTCGATAGGCTTACCCGCCTCATATGTTTTAATACTATCTAATACAGAGTTAAATTGCATTGTCTCCCTTTACATAACTTCCCAACCAAGTAACCTCATCGGCATGTTTATTTAGAACTTTTTGAACATATTTATCTTCAATATGTCCATAGAAATCTATAAAAAACCAGTAACCAAAGCTCTCATCATCATGAGATGGGCGACTCTCTATCTTGCTTAAGTTTACGTCACCTTCATCAAAATCACGTAAAAAGTGTGCCAATGCACCGGATTTTTGTGCATCTGCCAAACGAACTAAGATAGAGGTCTTATCCTCACCGCTTGGAACATTTTTAAAATCACTCAAGATAACAAAACGGGTTGTGTTGTTATAGACATCTTCTATATTTTCAAACATACTAGGAACACCGTAAAGTTTTGCCGCTATATGAGAGCATATCGCACCTGCAGTAGAATCTTGTGCCGCTAATATGGCAGCTTTTGCCGTTGATTCTACGGGTATCTGCTCTATATTTTCCAATCCATGTTCGGATAAAAACTCTCTACACTGTCCAAAACCCTTATCTTTTGAGTAGATAGATTTTATATCGCTTATATGACGAGCTTTTGAGGCAAATGACATATGAATGGGCATATACAGCTCTGCCACTATCTTCATAGGACTTTTAGCGAGAAGATCAAGTGTTTCACCCACAACACCATCACGAGAATTTTCGATAGGAACAACACCGAATTTTGCACGTCCTGCTTCAATAGTTTTAAAAACAGAAGCTATAGAGCTTAAAGACAGATAATCGCTCATAGCACCAAAACGTGACTCTGCAGCTTGATGGGTGAAGCTGCCTTCTGGACCAAGATATGCTATACGTTCTGGAAGTTCAAGATTTCTTGAAACGGCAAAAATCTCTAAAAATATAGCTTCTATGGCATTTTTATTTAATATCTCACCTTCGCTGAGCTTGGTTAAACGCTCTATTATGGCTTTTTCTCGTTCTGGTCTATATATCGCTCCACCAGAATCATTTTTTATCTCACCGACTCTTTGAACAACCTTCATACGTTCATTTAGTAATTTCAAAATCTCATTATCTATACTGTCGATAGCTTTTCGACAATCATCTAAAGTTTTCACATCTCTTCCTCTAAAAACTCTTTTTCCAATGCGATAATATCTTCAAAACTCTCACGTCTGCGGATTAAACGATCTTTGCCTGACTCTATCGCCACTTCTGCCGAACGACCTCTTGTGTTATAGTTGCTTCCCATGCCAAAACCGTAAGCACCGGCACTTTTTAAAACAAGCAGATCATTATGTTGCATCTTTGCAAGGGGATAATCTTTCGCTAGAAAATCTCCGCTCTCACAGACAGGTCCGACAATATCTGCAGGACTCTTTTCACCATCTTTTTCTAATGTATCAACTCCATGATAAGCGTCATAAAGGCTTGGTCTAATCAAGTCGTTCATAGCTCCATCAACGATAACAAAACGCTTATCTGAATTGGCTTTTTCATAAAGCACTTTCGTAATAAAATATCCAGAATTTGCAGTTAAAAATCTTCCCGGTTCACAGATAATAGTAACATCTAGTGCTGTCAGGGTTGAGAGTATCGCCTGTGCATAATCATACGGTGCAATAGTTGTTTCATCTTTATAGCGAATACCCAGACCCCCGCCAATATCAAAAAATTTCAGCTCAATCTTAAGTACACTTAGTGAACGAACCAAATCAGCGACAATCTCTGCAGCTTCTCTGATAGGATCTAACTCTGTAAGTTGAGAGCCTATGTGAAAATGGATACCTATAGGATTTATATGTTCTGAATTTTTACAACGAATATACATACGTTTTGCACTGTTTATATCTACGCCAAACTTATTTGCATGTAACCCTGTAGAGATATAAGGGTGTGTCTTTGGATCTATGTTTGGATTAACACGTATGCTTATACGAGCTACTATACCTAACTCTTTTGCTATCATCTCAATGCGAGATAGTTCGGCATCACTCTCTACATTGATATATAAAATATCGCTTGTCAGAGCCTCTGTTATCTCCTCATCACTCTTTCCAACACCGCTAAAGATGATTTTATAATTTGGTATCCCGCACATTAAAGCACGACGAACTTCACCTATAGATACACAATCAGCTCCAGAACCCATCTGTGCAAAGTGCTTGACAACGCTTAGATTTGAATTTGCTTTTACTGCATAAGCCAATATCGACTTTCTACCTTTAAAAGCCTCTTTCAACGCCTCAAACTGACTGCTCATATAATCAAAATCATATACATAAAGTGGAGTTTTATACTTTTTTGCCAACGTATTAAAATCTATCACTTACTATCCTCTGTTAAATTGTCTTATTTTATCTAAAAGAGGCTTATTCTTACATGTAAGAGCTGCTTTAGCTGGAAACTAAACGATTTTTATTCCAAATATACAAAGATATTCCAAATAAAATTAATATGGGTAAAACAACACCTACTTCGCTAGGAATTGTTTTTGTGTTGGATAGTTCTATCATCATAAAGAGTATAGCCCAGACAATCAAAGTGGCTAAAATAGCACCGAAACTAAAGAGAGAGACATTTAAAAAGCGTGAACTAATCGGTACAAAAAAGAAGATAATAACAATAAGAGCCGGAACAAAAAACGGATGAATAAACATACGATAAAGAGCACTTTTAATCTTATCTATATTTATATTTTGATTTTTAAAAAGTATAATAGCATCAATAGCGTCTAGGATAGTAAAATTGACTTTTCCCTCATATACCTGATCTAAAATCTTGGGTCTAAACCCTTTTAAAAGTTTTAAGTTTTGTTCACTATTTATCTCAATCCCTTTACCGCCAAGAGATAAATCTTTAGGTTTTTTCATCCTAGACGCCTCTTTTATATTCCAGTATCCATTATGATAATACGCCTCTTTAGCTACTATAAGCTCTTTTAACTCATTTGATTGTGTTTTAAAGATACGTATATCTTCTGCTCTCTCTTGTAGGGGATAGAGGTGTCCAAAATAGATATATTTATCTTCAAAAGTGAAAAAGAGTTTACTTGTAGGTTTTAAAAAGTGTGATGTTGATCTGATATTGTTTGAGTATTCATCAGCTCTTGCAAATGCGGTCGTGTGTAGTGCTATATATATAATTATGGTGATACTAGAGACTACAACAAAAGGTCTTAATATATCTGTTTTAGAGTATCCCAAAGAGTAAAATGCCACCAAGGCATTGGAGCGTATAAGATGAACTTTTGTTGCTATCATGCCAAAAACAAGAGATAGAGGAAGCATCATATCAATGGCAAAAAATGATTTAAATACCACATATATAACAACTAAATTTGCTGAATCGGGAAGATCTTTTGAAACTTTCATAAAATCAAAACCGACCATAAAAAAGACCAAAGCAAACAGTACAATCATAAAATATTTGAAATAGTGCCAAGCGATATATCTAAAAGTAATCATAAAGTACCTTACATGTAAAGGCTATTGTAACAGAAATTTTTTAATTGAATATTTAGAAGCAACATTTTCCCAATCTAATTCAAAAAGTTTCTCTAACGCATCGGCAACATGTGATACCCAAGTCGGTAGATGCTTGAACTCTTCTTGCGAAAATTCACTTAAAACAAAAGAGACTATTTCAGATTTGTGTTGCGGTTTACCTATACCCATTCTTACTCTAAGATACTCTTTTGATATAAAAGCATCTGTAGATTTTAATCCGTTATGCCCTCCATTGCCACCACCGTATTTAAATCTAACAGCTCCAAAAGGCAGATCTAAATCATCATGAACAACAACAACTTCATCAATCTTATAAAATTTTTTAACTGCTGATATAGACTCACCAGAGAGGTTCATAAAGGTATTGGGTTTTAAAAAGTAGTGTGAAGAGAATTTAAAAAGTTCGCCCTTAAAAGAGCTTTTTGATATCTGTTGAGGTTGATGACGTCTGCATAACTCATCTATAACCATAAAACCTATATTATGTCGTGTTTTGGCATACGCCGCTCCAGGATTTCCTAGACCGACGATAAGCAAAATTATTTCGCTTTAATGATACTCATTACCGATACACGCTCGATATCGGTAAAAGTTATATTTTCTATACCTGCAAGGTCACGAATTAAAACTGAATCACCAAGGTCTAAATCCGTAACATCTACATCAATAAAATTAGGTACATTTTCAATAGCAGCTTTTACACGAAGACGTGGTTTTGCAATATACAACATACCTTTATTTTTAAGACCAATTGGAGTTCCCTGAGGTCTTACAGGAACATGATAGTGAGTTACGACACCGGGTTGTGCAACCATTAGGTCAACATGTAAAAGGTTACCTGTAACCGCATGAGACTCATAGCCTTGAACTACAACGTTCATCTCTTTTCCATCAATACTTATCGGGAAAGATAGTGTCTCTTTTTTGCGTACAGTACGAATATACTCATTCATTTTGAATGCAGCATGGATATTCTCCATACCTTTTGCATAAATGTTTGCAATTAGATAACCATCTCGGCGAAGTGCTTTAGAAGCACTTTTACCAGTACTCTCTCTAATAATACCTTCTAACATGAAAGTCCTTTGTTTAAAAAATGAGTCGCATTATATCCAAAAGTATTTTAATCATGCTTTAATTCAAATATATCTTCATCAGCAAACACTTTATCCTCTTTTTCTGCTTCTGAATCATACTCCTCATTGGAAGAGACACCCAAGCCTTCCATTTTAAGTTTTAAATCAGATGGAGAGGTTGCATACTCAAAAGCTTTCTCTTGAGATATTCTTCCCTCATTATAAAGATCTAAAATAGCCTGATCAAAACTTTGAGAGCCATATATCTCTTTACCCTCTTCTATTGCATCACGAATTTCAATATCTCTATTTTCTAATATCAACTGCTCAATTCTGGAAGTTTTTACAAGAACTTCTAGTGCGGCAGTACGTTTATCATCAACAGTAGGAATTAGACGCTGTGATATAACACCTTCCAATACGGAAGAGAGGGTTAAACGGATACGATTTTGCTCCTCTGTAGGGAAAGTTCCTATAATACGGTTTATTGTCTCTTTTGCATCGAGCGTATGCAGAGTAGAAAAGACCAAGTGACCCGTATCTGCTGCATGAAGTGCTATCTCTATAGTCTCCATGTCACGCATCTCACCGACTAATATAATATCTGGATCTTCACGCAAAGAGGCACGAAGGGCATTTCCAAAACTCAAACTATCTTGTCCTATACTACGTTGATTTACAATACATTTTCTATCTTTATGCACAAATTCAATAGGATCTTCAACCGTAATTATATGACGACGGCGTTTCCAGTTTATCTCATTTATAAGTGCCGCTAGTGTTGTTGATTTACCACTACCTGTAACTCCGGTAACAAGAACCAAACCACGCTCTGCCATAGTAAACTTATGTACAATATCGGGAAGTTTTAGATCTTCTATAGATAATATTTTCACAGGAATTACACGAAATACTGCCGAAACTCCATCCATCTGAAAAAATATATTGACACGAAAACGAGTATTTTCATCATAAGGATATGTTAAATCCAACTCTTTTTTCTCTACAAATTCAGTAAATCTATAGCGAAGCAGCTCTTTTGCAAACGTTAAAGCATCCTCTTTTGAAAATATCTCACCTGAGAGCGGAACAATTTCACCATTAACTCTAGCACGTATGACAGAGTTGGCTTTAATATGCAAATCACTCCCGCCTACGTCTATTAGACGTTTCATATAAGCACGAATTTTTTTTAGTGTCTCAAATGTTAAACTCTCAACATCAACTCGAAAATCATCTTGTCTGCCTGTACTCATACTAATCCTTCAAAGCTTCTAATATCTCTTTAAATGCTACTTTAAAAGCATCTAAACCATCTCTAATTTGTTCTTGTATCACTTCATTAAAATCGATTCCGACACTAGCTACCATATCAAAATGTTCACTAATGGTTTTTTTATCAATAGGCAGCTTAGCCTCTATATCTCCTCTTTTAACATAGGCATCTATTGTCTGTATTGGAGCTGTATTTATACTATTGTAAGCAAGTAACTCATCTATATAATATGAGGCTCTTAAGCCATCTCCTTTTACACCTGTACTGGCAAAAAGAGTGCGACAATTTGCTATATTCATAGCTTCAACACCACTGTAAATATCAGCCGCATTATAGATACCGCTTAGAGCAGTAGAGATACCTTTTGACTCTAATTTAGCGTCTAAAGCTCTATCTATACGACTGACAAAAACACTTATAACGGTATCTACATCTGCCTTACATGTAAGCAGAGCTTTATCAAAAGCTTTAGCACAAGATATAGCTTGATGTTTTGAAAAAACAAGTGTGGCATTTACCGCTATGCCTTCACTGACAAGAGCTTCCATGGCAATATATCCTGCTGGAGTTGCAGGTACTTTAATCATTACATTACGACGATTGATTTGAGCATAAAGACGTTTTCCTTCAGCTATAGTTGCTTCTGCATCATCACACAAAAAAGGATCAACTTCAATACTGACATAACCATCATCACCCTTTACATGTAAAGGCATTAAAATATCAGCAGCTTTTTGAATATCATATATCGCAACTGCCTCATATATCTCTTTGGCACTCTTGCCCTTTAGCGAAGCTATCTGCTGTCTGTATGCAGTTGATGTTAAAATTGCATTTTTGAAAATAGCCGGATTTGATGTTGCACCGTTTATAATCTTCTTATCTATTAACTCTTTAAACTCATTATCTAAAAAATCACGCTCTATAAAATCTGCCCACAATGAAAACTTAATATCTGAAATATACATGTAAACTGCCTATATGCTAAATGTAAGAATTATGGCACAAACTCTCTTAAACCATAATAGAAAAACATTATTTGACAAATATAACCTACACTAGTATAATAGTCTCAAGGAGAACGTTATGAAAGCGTATATGATTATATTAACAACGGTTTTTTCGCTGTTTTTTATAGGATGTGATAAAAATTCACATGATACAGGCAGTGAGCAAAACAGTAGTGCAGGAGTAATTCTTTCTGTTGGCAGTCCTATATCACAAGGGCATCCAGAGAGAGTGAAAAATATACTCTTTGCACATGGTTATCATGATAACAAATCACGATGGGATGCTTTTTCTGAATATATCAAAGATAACTATAGTGATTGGAAAGTATATAAAACAGATGTTAACCCAAACGCCACTATAGAAAATCGTGGCGAAGAGTTGGCTAAATACATTGCATCTCTTGATAGCGTAGATGATGATTCACTGCTTACCGTCGGGCATAGCATGGGTGGATTGGATTTACACTATGTCGTAAGTATGGGAAATCTACATGAGGGAGAGCCTGAAAATATATATTATAAAGCCGCAAAAAAGATACATAAGATATATACACTAGCCACACCGCACGGAGGTAATCAATTTGGTGGACAGATTGCACAGTTGATTACTGATGACGGTGGTTTAAGCTTGGGAACTACACAGATGCGTGAGTTTAACCAAAAATATCCATACTCAAACTTCTCTATAAACAGTAGAGATATACCCCTGCTTGCGTTTAGATTTCATTGTGGTGATAAAGAGAGTGCCAAAAACGGTGGACCTGTTGAACCAAGCGACGATACTGACTCTGATGGAACAGTTGCAGTTTCAAGGCAGATTCTCTTTGGTGCTCCATATACGCAGAGTATTTTTCACGGAAAACATACATTTAAACCGCCAAACAACTGTATATCACTTGATTTAGAGACAGACAATACAACTCTTCTTAAAGGAATTTTGGACAATACAGACTATCTGACCGATACGAAAGATATTGTATTTTATGAAAAAAACTCATGCAGTGGTGGTGAGAAAGGAATTTTCAGCAGTACATACAAGCCAAAATCTCTTGTTAATTGCCACGATGATGACCACTGTGACGATGATGAGATTCGTTCTGTTATGATTTACCCCGGCATTGCGAAAAACACTCTTATCTGGCTCTATGATGACAAAAATGGGCAAGAGAGTGATGACTGGGCAGTTATAAACGTAGGCAATGCCAACTTTAGTGAGCCAATATGTATAAACGATTTAGAAAAACCCTTATCAAGCACAATTAAGAACAGCGGTATCAGCAAATATTTTCATGAAGGTCCGGCTATAACACACGACTATCGTCTCAACGGAAAAGTTTCCGCTATCAAAATCACTGACGGCTACGACACAAATGGTAAAATCCTCTTTTATGAAGCAAAAGAGTGTAAACAAGATGTTCGTTCTATAAAACACGATGTTGACGAATTTTCGGGAAAATGTGATAACAATATCAACAAAGACTGTATAAATGATGAGATACGCTCAGTTCTTATATTCCCTGATGTTATTGATAATACTATTATAAAACTTTATGATAGTCCAAGTGGAAAATTAAATGACGACTGGGCATATATTGACCGTGGAACAGATAACTTTAAATTACCACACTGTGTAAACTCTCTTGAAAAAAGCACTACATCTAATGGTCTTATAACATACTATCAAAAACATAATGGACTAAACGGCAAAGTCTCTTACATTAAAATAAGACACGACAAAGATACAAAACTCCTCTTTTTTGAGGGCAATGACTGTAAACAAAATATCGAGCTTTCACTCAGTGGCAACACTAACCATTCCGGAGATAGTGATAAATTAGGTTTTCAAAATGATGAGATTAGTTCAATGCTTATTCAAGCAGGTGTAAATAGTGGAAGAAAAATAAAAGTTTACGACAGTAAAAAAGGTAAAACAAGCGATGATTATACCTTGGTTAGCGTAGGCAAAATCAAACACCCGGTCTGTGTCGATACTTTTGAGAAAGATATAAATAAAAGTAAAGTAGATGTTAAATATCATAAACATAACGGTTTAGACGGCAAAATATCTTATATTAAAGTCTATTAGGCAGATACTTCTAGATTCAAAAAAAATCGAATCTAGGAGATCTAAAAATAGTAATCAACTCCGGCTTTAAAACGGTTTTCATCGTCTATAAAACGCTCAATGTACTCATAACTCAACTTAATTCCTACATTTCGTTGTACTTGCCAGAGTTGAGAAGCCTTAAAGTGATGCCCTCTCAAGCCGTTATGATATAGTCGATAACTATAATCAAAATTTAGCTTAAAATCTCTAGCTTCATAGATAACTGCTCCTGCTGTAGGTGCTATAGCAATAGTTGAATCTTTATCATCATAATAGGCAAAAGTATCTGCAAAAAGATAAAAATACCCAAATTCAGCTCCCCATGTCTCTCCTGCACCTATGCTAAATACGAAATGACTCTTGCCATCAAGATAATCACTATCAAATCCTGTTCGCATTCTCCAAGAAAATGGATGAAAAAAGGCACCTCTTTGAGCGTATGAGCCTAATGAAATAATCGTCAATTTCTCTAACTCTAATTTAGTTTTCTTCTCATACTCCCCATATCTTAATAAAATATCTAAAAACTCTATCTGAGTTCCTCTAAGCATACCAATATCACTATCATAAATATCCTGATATGCCGCTCTTAAACCAAAGTAGTTATTAAAATAACCATCTCTACTACCTGCTTGATATGTGACTCTTGAAGAGCTATGTGCCAAGTCGGGATTTAAAGGAGTCTTTACATGTAAGGGTTCTCCTTTTGCTAATTTTGCCCGTTCTTTTAAGATTGTCTGGAAGGTATCTAAGTATTGCTCTTTATCTATCATATTTTCTATATAGTAGTACTCACACAACTCAGCAGCAGCTTCTAAAAGATACTGTCTCTCTTGCAAAGGCGTATTTTTTGGTATATCTTCTACCTTCGCATTTGCCAAAGCCAAGGCTATGGCATTATTTCTATCTGCTAATGACAGCTTCTTCTCATAAGCCAAAAGCACACTTCTTTTTGACGGGCGATAGCTTTTTTTTGCCACAAGATTTTCATCTTCTATCGCATTTATCGTTTCAGGTGGAATAACCTGATAAAAGAACTTCTCTCTTAGATGAACGCTAGGACGTGCAATCTCTAGTAGCCATAACATATTATAAGAGCAGTTTTCATCAAAAAAGTAGTACCAAGAGTAGCTATCATGAACCTCCCAGATATGCATCATCATGCGTCTAACCTCTTTTGGAGTAAGGTTTAACTCATACTCCCATATATCACGTTGCTCTGTATTTTTATACTCTTTTAATTTATCATAATATGGAAGCAGAGAGTAGATACCGGGATAACCGCCAAAGAGACCTTTTATAGCAAAAACGATACCATTTTCAGTTTTCTGGTCAGCATTTGCCGAGTAATTAATGGCGTGTGAAAGAAGTTTTGACTCATGTGATGAATCTATACGCAAAAAAGTGTGTCCAAACATGGAAGCCGGAGAGTTAATATGGGCATCTGCAAATATTAAAGTTACGGCTTGAGGGTCAACCTTCTTTATAAGAGTATCATACTCTTTACATGTAACTTCCGGTAAATCTTTTAGTAAAAGTCTCTCTTTAAGCCACTCTTTTCGTGCAGGATATTTACATGCAGTTGAGTTATCATCAAAGTAAACTTCATGATACAGTGCATCTATTGTAGCATGAAGTTCACTTTTGAAGTCTGTTCGCCCATCTTTTGAGATAAAAAAGTCAGGATCATCAATCTCACTTGAACTGCCTCTTGCATGCAGAAGTAACTTCCAGTAACGCTCATCATATAACTTCTGTTTATCTGCTAGAGCATGATAATCATTTAGTGAAGCAAAAAGTGTTACATGTAAAGAGAAAAGTAGTAGTAAAAACGGGACAAGCCCGTTATATTTAACCTGCAATAGTAGAGATATTTTCTACTACATCAGACATTTGAACATCTTTTGATGTATAGATGTCATTATAGTTAGACTGAAGTGCTGCAGAAAATGCCGCTTTATCTTCAACATTTAAAAGTTCTGCAAGTGTATCTACTGATTCACCCTGACCTTTAGCAATATCTTTTGATAATTCGTCCATATTTGAAGCTACAAACTCTTGTGCTGCCTCATTCATAACAAATTTAACTTTTTTACACCCAGAAGTTCCTGAAGTGATACCAAAAGTCTGGTTACCTGAAGTACTGTTTGTAGTAGCTTGAAGTGCTAGCATTAATGCTGAAGAGTCATCTTTAATAATCTGACCACCAAGACCACAACCTGTCTGGTTGTTTGTTGTAGCAAAAGCCGCTGTTGATAGTGCCGCTACTGCTAACGCACTTAAAATAATTTTTTTCATAGATACCCTTTTTTGTGAATTCGTGAAAATTATAGAGTTATTAAGCTTAAATATTCTTAAGGGTACCTCTAAACTTTCCAACTATCTTCTGAAACTTCCTCGTTTATGACTGTTTTTAGTCGTTTTAGAAACTCTTCTCGTGCTATCTCTTTTGCTCCTAAACTCTTTACATGTAAGGTTGGTACCTGAGCATCTATAAACTCAAAACCCCATAGTTTCAGATGCTTAACCAAAAAGGCAAAAGCAACTTTTGAGGCATCACTGACATGAGTAAACATTGACTCACCACAAAATACCTTTCCAATAGCTACTCCATAAAGTCCGCCTACTAGCTTTCCATCTTGATAAGACTCCACAGAGTGTGCATATCCCATCTCGTGTAAAACTCCATAAGCTTCAACAATTTCTGGAAGTATCCAGCTTCCATCTTGCCCCTCACGTGGTGTTGAGCCACAAGCATTCACTACCTCGCTAAAAGCACTGTCAATACGAACATCAAAATATTTCAATCGTTTTTTTAAAGAACGGCGAAGTTTAAATTCATCAAGATCTAAAATCAGACGAGGATTAGGTGACCACCAGAGTATAGGGTCTCCTTTAGAGTACCACGGAAAGATACCGCTACGATAAGCCAAAAGAAGACGATTTGGGCTTAAATCTCCTCCCCATGCCACAATTCCAGACTCATCAGCACTCAAAGGGTCTGGAAAAACAAGCTCATATCTTATCTGAGGAATCATCACTCATATGTCAAGGTAAGCTCTTTTTTATAATCCACCTTAACATCACCGCCATTTTTTAGTTTTCCAAACAGAAGTTCATCTGTTAAAGGGTCTTTGATACGCTCTTGTATCACACGCATAAGCGGTCTAGCACCCATCTGAGTGTCATATCCCATCTGTGCTATATATCCTCTAGCCTTTTTGGTTAAATTAACTGTAACTTTTCTCTTTTTTAAATCTGCATTTAACTCTAAAATAAACTTATCAACTATACTCTCTACAACTTTAATATTAAGAGGATTAAACTCTACCACGGCATCTAACCTGTTTCTAAATTCTGGAGTAAAAAAAGATTTTAGTGCTTTATCTCGTGAAAGTGTCTGATCTGCATTGAAGCCCATCACACTCGCTTCATTTGCACCGATATTTGAAGTCATTATTATGATAACATTTTTAAAATTTGCTTTAAAACCGTTGTTATCAGTCAAAGTTGCACTATCCATTACCTGCAATAAAATATTTATAAGTTCACTATGAGCTTTCTCTATCTCATCTAAAAGCAAAACGGTATATGGATGTTTTCTTATAGCCTCTGTCAAAAGTCCACCCTGCTCAAACCCTACATATCCCGGAGGAGAACCTACAAGACGGCTAAGTGCATGTTTTTCCATATATTCACTCATATCAAAACGTTCAAAATGTACCCCTGTTATCTGAGCTAGAGATTTTGCAAGTTCTGTTTTTCCAACACCTGTCGGACCTGAAAAGAGAAATGAAGCGATAGGACGCTCACTCGCATTTAATCCGGCACGAGAACGTTTTATAGCCAAAGCGACTCTCTCAACTGCTCTATCTTGCCCTATAACAAGAGCTTTTAAATCTTCTTGTAAATTTTGCAAAGTGCTTAAATCATCCTCTGCCATACGAGATGTAGGAACACCGGTAATTTTAGAGATAATCATCTCAACATCGTGAGGTGTAACAGTTGTGCGTTTTTTCTTTTTTAGGTGAAAAGAGGCACCTGTTTCATCCATTAAATCTATGGCTACATCAGGTAAAAAACGCTCTGTTATATATTTCTTGGAAAGCTCAACACAACTTCTTAATGTTTTATCAGTATATCTTAAATTATGATGCTTCTCATACTTGGCTCTTAAACCTTTTAATATAAGATAACTCTCTTGCTGGGTAGGCTCATCAATATCTATCTTAGCAAAACGTCTGCTTAAAGCTCTATCTTTTTCAAATACATTTCTATACTCTGCAAAAGTTGTAGCACCCATACATCTAATCTCACCTGAAGCAAGAGCAGGTTTTAGCTGATTTGAAGCGTCCATACTTCCACCACTTACAGCTCCTGCACCGACTATCGTATGAATCTCATCTATAAACATTATGGCATTTTTTTGATTACGCAACTCATCAATAACACCTTTTAGACGCTTCTCAAAATCTCCACGATATTTGGTTCCAGCCAACATTGAGCCTAAATCGAGTGCGTAAATAGGTGCATTTTTAAGTAATTTTGGAACACTATCATCAGCTATTTTTATAGCAAGACCTTCAGCTATCGCCGTCTTACCTACACCCGGTTCTCCTACTAAAAGAGGATTATTTTTCTTTCTTCTGCATAGAGTCTGAATTACACGTTCAACTTCATCTTCACGTCCTATTACAGGGTCTATCTTTCCTAGTTTTACAGTGCTGACAAGTTCAATCGTATATTTGGAGAGAAAACTCTCTTTTTCCGAGCTATTCTCACTTTGAACATCTCGATGAGAGATAGCTTCAAGAATATCTACACGTTTTATACCATGCTCTTGCAGTAAAATAGCAGAATATGTATGCTCTTCTTCAAAAACAGCAGCCATTAAATCACCCACTTCTGCTTGAGATTTCTGAGCACTTTGTATATGACGTATCATCTGATCTATCAGACGAGACAGTGCCACTGTCTCATAAGGTTCGACATTTACATCTTTTGGCAATGCCACTATATGTTCTTGAATATAGTGTCCCAAAAGCTCACGCAGATGTGCTGCATCAGCTCCACACTCTTTTATAATCTCAATAGCCTCATTTGAGCCTAATAGTGCAAAAAAAACATGCTCTATTGTAAGATATTCATGATTTTGATCTTTTGCAAAACTTAGAGCTTTTTGAAAAACAGCATTAAGTTCAGAACTAACCATCATACCTCCTCCATTATTGCTTTTAAAGGAAATCCCTGTTCTCTTGCCAGACGGGATACTTGAGACACTTTGGTTTCAGCTATCTCATAAGTATATATACCGCATATTCCACGATTTTTTTTATGTATATCTAGCATTATCGTCTCTGCCTCTTGGAAACTTTTATGAAAAACAGTCATTAAAATATCTACAACAAAATCCATAGATGTGTAATCATCATTTAACAAAATAACCTTATACTGTTTTGGCTCTGCCAATGAGAGTTCACTATCAAGTTCATACTCTTTTTTAGTGTTCAAAACTATCCTTACATGTAAAACTAACTAAAAAGTTCATTAAAAGATTGTGTAGCCCACTCATAAAGCGAGTTATCATCTTCACCTTTTTTAACTATTTTTTTAATATCTTTTTCTAAAAAATTAAATCTATGTTTTAAAAAATCGTACTTATACTCACCCTGCGTACTCAATACTCTCAAAGGTTCAATGCCGATAGTACAAAAACTGATACTTTGAGGAGATTTCCATACATGCTCTTTTTTCATGGATTTGGAGACAATTCTTTGTGAAAGCTCTTTCGCTTCAGATAGTGCGGTTGAGCCTAATCGGTTAAAATTCATACGTCTAGCATCACCAATAACAAAAACATTATCATACTCCAAATCTTCATTTGTAAGCGGGTTCATATTTGCTTCACCATTCTCATCTATAAGCTCTATCTTTTCTAGTAAAGCAGAGCTTTTGACCTTTGGATACAAAACCGCATCATCAAATTTGAACTCTACACTATCTGTTGTTATAATTTTCTTATCTTTTATATCTACAGTCTGAATTTTAGTATCTGCATAATACTCGATAATATCTGAATACTCTTTTTTAAATAATCTCTCTATCTCTTTTTTATGCACACGTATCTCTTGATTTTCATCAATTAATATGATTTTAACATTTCGTGCCTCTTTTTTAAAAAAATCTGCCATAAGAATAGCTCTCTCATACGGAGCAGACCAGCAGCGGTAATTTCCAGATGGTACATTCATCAAAAAAACACCCTTTTGAAAATCAAATATCTTATTTCTTATGCTTAAAACCTCAGAAGAAGATAAAAAACCTGCCGGATAGAGTGTCTGAAGTTCTCTAGCAAACCTGCTATCTGAAGTCCACTCTGAATAGTCATACTCAATGCCGGGAGCTAAAACAAGATAATCGTAATCTATCGCACCGTGTGAAGTGATAACTTGCTGATCATCTCTATCGACATCAATTACCGTAGTATTAATGTATGTATAACTATTTTCACGTGCTGCTTGTAGATAATCACGAATCAGATACTCCATATCAATAGCACCTACAAGCCATAAATTACTTGTAGGAAGAGAGAAAAATTGTGAACGTTGTTCTAGCAAAATCACATCCATATGTGGTGCATTTTTTTTCATATTTTTTGCCATAGAGAGTCCTGCCCAACCACCACCGACTACAACAACTCTCTCTTGTTGTGAATCTGGCATTAAGAGCTTAACATCCGGCTCAATCTCGATAAAATGTATAATAGGCTTAGGAATTATTTTTGTGCATCCAGACAGTAGCAAAACAGATGATATTGCTGATAATTTAAGAAGTTCTCTACGATTCATAATGTACAATGCCTAATATAATGAAATGAGAGAGATTATAGCTCACATAGGAGTAACATTGGCTAAACGTATCTTTATAACTGCAACTAATACCGATATTGGCAAAACACATGCTACTAAACTACTCTTAAAAGCTTATTCGCAGATGGGATACAATGTTTTAGCATTTAAACCCATAGAGACCGGAGTTGAATCTCTCCCAAAAGATGGTCTTGAACTTTTAAGTACAATAAAAAGACTAAATCCTAAATATAATCACTTACATGTAAAAGATATTGTACCTCTGCAATACTCTCTACCGGCAGCACCATATATAGCTAACAGTGCTAATGATATAGATAAAACAGCATTAGATAACTCTTTAAAAAACTTAGAACGAGATTGTGATATTGTTATAATTGAAGGTGCAGGAGGACTTTATGTGCCTATAGACAAAGATAATATGATGATAGATTTAATATCACATTTCAAAGCAAAAACACTACTTATAACTCACTGTAAATTGGGCTGTATCAATGACACTCTATTAAGCATAAAGGCACTTGAAAGTAAAAATATAGATTTCAACTGGGCATTTAACTGCAGAGATAAAGATTCTGATTTTAAAGCAGTTTCACAAAGCTATTTTGATGATAATTTTGAAAAACTATACTTTCTTGATAATGATATATTTGATCTAGCAAAAAGATTAATTGACTAAGGCTTGTTTTGTTATACTTTGCTTAGGAGTATATATAGATGAAACACCTTTTACGTACGGATGATTTTAGTATTTACGAGATAGATAAACTGTTTGAAGATGCGAAGCGTTTTAGTGATGGTAGATTTGAGAGAATACTGCAAGATAAGATAATAATAACCCTATTTTTTGAAAACTCAACAAGAACAAAAAGCTCTTTTGAAATTGCGGCAAAACGTCTCGGTGCAGAGGTTATACATCTTGATGTTGCAAAAAGTTCAACAAAAAAAGGTGAAACCTTAACCGATACGGCTGCCAACCTAGAGGCTATGGGTCCACATGCAATAATAATTCGCCATAAAAACGCAGGTGTACCGAAAATACTATCCAAACATGCAAATGCAGCTATAATAAATGCAGGTGACGGTGCTCATGCACATCCCACACAAGCACTTTTAGATCTATATACCATGAAAGAACATTTTGGTAATTTAGATGGAAAAAGAGTCGCTATCGTTGGAGATATAAAAAATTCTCGTGTAGCAAATAGCAATATAGAACTACTAACAAGATATGGTCTTGATGTAACTTTAGTTGCACCACCGCAATTTATGCCAAAAACAACACTAAAAACTACAGATTCTCTATCATCTATCGTAAATAAAATAGATATAATTATGAGTTTAAGAACTCAAACGGAGCGTCACTCTTACCCAATTTACGCATCTTTAAAAGATTATGCCAGTGACTTTTGCATAACAAAAAAGTTAATTGGCGACAGAGATATACTAATAATGCATCCCGGACCGGTTCACCGCAATGTTGACATAGATGACGAGCTACTAAACGACCCACGCTCCAAAGTATTAGATCAAGTAACAAACGGTGTATTGATTCGTATGGCGGTACTAAAAAAATTAATAGCAGATGTTTAATAAAATAAGTCAATACGCAAGTAAAGATATACCTTTTTTATTTTTTACAAATTTTGAAGGCACTAATGTAGAGGTATATACTTTAAAAGAGTTAAAAAAAAATGGCATTAAATATGCAATAAAAGATAGATATAGCAAACATCCCTATATTGATTTAAAAAAAGAGCCAATCTCATTCAATAAGTACAAAATAAAATTTAAAAAACTCATCTCACACATTAGAGCAGGTAACAGCTATCTAGCAAATTTAACACAACCTACGCAGATAGAGTG
>WFND01000180.1 GCA_015484575.1 Helicobacteraceae bacterium | reverse complement strand
TATATAATCTGTATAATATTATAAAATATAATTTATAATATATAAAATATACGGAAAAACGTATAAAAAATATAAAAATAATCTCTTATGTCTATTGGACATAAGAGTTGAATTTAAAAATGGATATTTTTAGTGGTTAAGAAGGTCGCTGTAGTCGTATTTTGAGAAATCTAGGTAAAATTCGCCGTTTTGCTGTATGATGCGTACATCATGCCCATAGCTAGAGGTGAAACGTTTTTTTATTATTTTTCTGTGAGGTGACGGTATATCTAGCGTTTTTAAATATTTTTTTAACTCTACTAGATGGGGTGATTGCCAAGTGGCTTCTAAAACTTCATCATCATTTTCAGTTACATTGGTATCATGAACAGTCTGTTCGTTTGATGTTAACATTTTTGTGTTGATAAGTTCTAATATGGTTTTGAGTTGCTCATCTTTGTTTGTATATACTTTTTCAATGCGATTTCGCTCATCTATAAGCATTCTCTCTTTGTCATCTATAAGTTTATCAATCTTTGCTTCTAACTCTTTGATACGAAGCTTTAACTGATGATTCTCTTTTTGGTATAGAGTTATGATAGTACCGACTGTTGTCTTTTTGTTGCTTGATTCTCTACGTACAGCCTTGCTACTTTCTTGCTTTTGTTCTGCTTTGGTTGCTCTGTCTTGCTCTTTTTTCTCTTCATGAATCTCACGTCTTGACTCACTATCGAGTGAACTTCTTGGTACTATAATATATGTCACTCCATCTTCAATGATAAAGTTTAGACGCTTACTTTTCATACGTGAATGAATCATCTCTTTTGACATCTTAAATCGTTGTGAATACTCATCAATACTAAAACGCATAGCTACTCCTTTTTTTAATTGACCTTACGCACCATAATATACTCAGGGTATATTATGGTGTGTAAGGTCAGTTCTAATATTTGGTGGATTAATAATACTGCCTTGACGCATCCATATGGTATAGGCAGTAAGTTTGTTTTTATGTTTGTCTTCAAATACAAAAGGCATACTGAATTTAAACTCTTTTTGTATTAAAAGTGAGTGAAAATCTCTATGGGTCAATAAAAATTGCTCCAAAGATTGATAAGCATTTTTAGAGATAATAACTGTACTTATCTGATGTTTTTGTGCAGATAGATAGCGTTCACACTCATTTAACCCATGACCTACAAAATTTTTATGCCCTAAAATATCTTTAAATTTATGTACAACACCTGTATGAACAGCAATGCGAATACCTTGAAAATAGCCGTATTTTTTAGATATAAGTTCAGATAGATGGTTAAACGAAAGTGCCAAAACGGCACCGTATCCTTTAAACTCCGGATTTAAGATACAGAAAAAGCCATCTCCGGTAGGTATGATACCTGTTAGAAGTTGTTCTAATAGCATATTTGAGTTTTTCAACATCTTCTCTATAACTTTTCTATAACTTTTAGAGACATAAGATATAATCTCTTGCTGTTTAATGATGGTTAGTTTGGAAAAACCGATAATGTCAACAAGGACAATATCGCTTAATAAAGCTCTATTCAAAGTTACAATCTCTTTTTAATATGAAGTGTAGTCTTTTTTAGTTAAAAAGGTTATGAAAGTATGGTATTATTATAGATACTTCTTAAATTATGGGGGTGAAAAGTGAATTTAGATGAGCATAAACTTTTAAATATTTGTGGATATGTTATAAACAGAGAATCTATAGAGCTTGAAGAGAGAATTAAAAAAAATTATTCCCAGTATGATGAGTTGCTTAAAGCTTTAGAAAAATTGGTGAAAATTTTAGACCATAGTGATTTTTATCTCTCTTTACAAAGTGAGCGTGATATGATAAAAATTAAAAATGATATGATTGATGACGAGGAGTATATGGTTGTAGATGCAGATATTATAGTCTGGGCAAATGAGAACAATATAGAGATACAAGAAGCTTTGGAAGAGATCTGTATCTTGGGGTTTAAAAAAGATTAGAGCAGAATTAAAATTCTGATCTAATCCAAGCATTTGTAGCAGATATGGTACACTCTTCACCTGCGGTTGCGGTTGCTGTTAGTGTTACACATGCATGTCCGTTATTATTGTTGCAAGTTGTAACCGGAGATGGTATTGAATTTATCGAGTATGAAGCACATCCATCGCTGATACTTAGAGTATCGTATCCAAAGTTAGCGTTTCTGTATGGCTCTGGCGTATCATCCATCCAGAGACAGAAACTGCCGGATGAAGTTGCTTTTGTGCTAAAAGATTTATTGTCAAATGAGATACCGTGACCTCTTAGCGTTCTCTTTTGTGCTTCACCTATCTTTAACTCTCTGTTTAACTGGTTGTCTTGTCCTACTATATTTGCATATAATACTATATCTTTGCCGGTTAGATAGTAGTCGTAAGATAGCTCAATAACGGCCGTTCCCTTGTCGTCCAAGGTTGTTGTGTCTCCTTTTAGCTTTGTCTGTCCCAGCCATTTTCTACCGGTTATACAGGGGTCTTGTCTTAGGTTGTGACCTACTGCGTATCCTAGATTTGAAGTGTCATCTCCATCATACTGACCCGGTGTTAAACTTAAAGTAGTAGCATTGAAATTATCAAATGACCAACCACCGGAAGCCGGATAGACATAACCGTTTCCAAAAGTTGCAAGATGATCGTTTGCCAAGTCTATATCTGTGGTAGATAAGTTTAAAATCTGATTTAAATCAAAAGTATCATTGTGAAGTCTGCCAAGAGTAGAGCTGTCTTCAAAAATTCTACTCTCTTTGTTGCTAGAGTCTTTTAGTGCATAACCTACTATAGCACCTACCGATACATTTGGATGAGTGCTTACCGGGTTAAAGTATTTGTCTGTAACAGAGATGGCAAACTGCTCTATAAATTTTGCTCTATCTTTGTCTTGTGCCGTACCTACATAGCTAAAACTGATGGCTGTGGGAGGACCTGAGAGTATTATGATATTGAAAGTGTCATCTATATATCTGTCTATGCCGTTTACATCTTTAAAATATCCGCTTACATGTAAAGGTGCTAAACCAGACTTGGTATTGCTGATAAAACTTGCCGTTATGTTGTTTTTACCGTTATAGTGCAGATTTGTGTCTATATTTCCACTACTGTCTTCAAGAGAAGAGATGGCTATGTTCTCTACAGATACATTTAACTCATGCACATCTATATCTGCTACTGCATTGTTTTTGTTGTCAACTATGGCTACTGCAAAAGGTTTTTTCTGCTGTAGAGATATATCATATTTGCCATCTTGAGGTTGAAAAATAATTTTGTATGATGTTGGGATAATATCTCCGGGTGTTGGATTGTACATTACGCTTAAGTTTGAGCGATGTGATATATCATCTTCAAAATAGAACTGAAATGTCTCACCCGTATGACCACTGTTTACAAGCGATGCCAAGTCTGATGGACCTGTGTAGGTAAAAGTAGCCTTACCACCGCTGACATCTGCTTGTGAAGGTGTAAAGCTACCTACGTCCGTACCGGATAAAACTGATGATGGATATATGATTTTTACCTTCCCTTTATCTACGGGAACATTATAAGAGTCAAACACCGATACGCTTAGATTAAAACTTTGGGAATTTTGAAGTATGCTTAAAGAGGATGGTGAGACAACGGTTGAGTATGTCGGTTTAGGATCCGGTGGAGTGACAGGAGGTACATAAAGAGAGTAATATACCGTTAGTTTTTTAGAGTTTACCTTGTCACCATTATAGTAAAAAGTAAATACTGCACTAGAGATGGAGTTAAGATTTTCGGGGGCTTTAAAACTAAAGTCTGCAACCCCGTCTTTTATATCTGATACTGCCGGTGTTATAGTTCCTGCATTTTTAGAACTCTGCGGATATATAAAACTGACAGATCCGCTATCAACAGGAGCACCGCTCTCATCTATTACTTTAACGCTAAATTTTCTCTGTTCGGCATTTTTTGTAAAACGCAGTGGTGATTCGCTTAATATCAGAGTTGGCGTAAATCCGCTCTCTTTAGAGAACTCTACATGTAAGCTGGTATTTGTCTCTTCATCATAGATAAAGCTAAAATCTACCGCACTCACATTTGCATCAAAGAGGGCTTGTATATTGTGTGGTGCAGTGTAGGTAAAAGTTACTCTGCCGTCTTTTAAAACATCATTTGTAGGAGAAAACTGACCGACATCTATGCCGTTTTGTACCTCATTAGGATATGCAACGCTGATACTTCCGCTATCTGCCGGTGTGTTGTTCTTTTTAAATGCACTTATGGTTATATCTGCTGTTTGTGAAGCTTGATTTATAGTTAAACTTTTTGTATCACTTAGCAGTGTTATCTTCTGCTTTGGAGGTGTTATGGGTATTTGTGGGGCAGTAACGGTGTAGGTAAATTTTACATTTTGCTCTCTTGTTATCAGTTTTCCATCGAGCAGACTTGTATCAACCTGTTTGGCTCTGATGGTAAGCGTATCTGATTTACAAGGTGAGATAAGTTTTAAATTTACTTCAAGGGTATTTGAGCTGTTTATAGCTGAAAAAGCGATAGAGTCTGGAGTAATTGTGCTATCAAGAGAGAATACACAACCACTCATCTGAGGTATAAAGTTACTAATAGTTATAACATGATTTTTTGGTACGTTACTCATCTGCATACGGATTTGACCGCTTATATTTGAGGTGTTACCATCGTAATTCAACGCGTAATAAGGTGAAGAAGCACTCTTGCCACTATCATCACAAGCGTTAAAAAAGAGTAAAATAGAAAAAAGTAAAATTATATAACGCATAATTTCTCCTAAATATAATTGTGTTTATTATAGCGAAGTTTTATGAGAAATATATATATTGTGGAGAAATCTCTCACTTTAGAGTGAGAGATTGAAAATAATTAAAAAGCGAACCAATAAATATCAGAATAAGCTATACTATTTGCACTATAGTCGGTAGTACTTTGAATATCACCACTATTCCATGTTCCATCATCATATTTTTCATCCATTGACTGTATTACATCTAATGGAATATTTTCAACATAAATAGAATTTCCACTTACTCCACTACCATGAAGATTATTATAGTATCTAAATAAATATCTTCCACCATAAGGATTACGTTTTGGAACAAGATTTTCATCATGTAGAGTTTTATCTCCACTTATAAAACCTGCACCAATTAACTCTTGCCATGCACAAGAATATTCTGCAGCTAGATTAAAAAGACCATCACCATTACCAGAATTAGCAGTACAACCGATAGCACCAAGTGTCACTGAACGATCGTTACGATCATCTCCCGGGAGATAGTTGTATTTATCCTGATAACTATATACAGCAGCTACTGTAGAATCGATGTCAGATTTGATACGTTTGTTCTTAGCATTCTCAATCATTGCCTTACCTTTAAGAACACCACCGATTAATAAACCTATAATTACCAAAACAATTGATAATTCAACAAGTGTAAAACCACTTCTTTTCATCTGAAACTCCTTCAAGTTAGATTTTAGATACTTCAAGTA
>WFND01000179.1 GCA_015484575.1 Helicobacteraceae bacterium | reverse complement strand
TTATAATCTCTTATCAGATGAGTAAAAAGATACGTTATGATATTGAGCAGATAACTATCTATCTTGAGGAGCTGTCAAATAAAAATTATAAAGCGATACTTCATACTAAGTATTTCAATGAATTTTTACAGATTTCAATTCTTTTAAAAAATTTGGCAAAAAAACTTCACAGCCGTTCACGCCAAAAGCGTAAACATACTGCAAAATTGAGACTTATAAATAAACAGAGAAATGACATCCTATCTGCTATAAGCCATGAATTTAAAAATCCTGTGGCAGCTATTAACGGATATGCTGAAACACTACGTGACGACCCTCATTCTCCAGTAAAAATTCGTACAAAATTTTTGGAAAAAATCATCTCTAATGCTATGAAAATATCAAATATGCTTGACCGCTTAGCTCTATCTGTTAAGCTTGAAAATAATGATCTCTCCATAAAGTCACAAGAGTTTAATTTGGGCTTTCTAATAGATGATGTTATAGAAAATTTAGAAAAAAAACATATTGAGCAGAAAGTTATATTTAAAAAAATAGATATATTTGTTAAAGCAGATAAGACGATGATTGAACTTGTTCTTATAAATCTAATAGACAATGCACTTAAATACTCCCAAAGTGATGTTAAAGTCAGCGTTGATGATAATATTATCAGTATCACAGACAGAGGAATCGGTCTTAATGAAAAAGATATAGACAATATAACAGCAAAGTTTTATCGTGTTCGTAAAAACAGCTGGGATAACTCTATGGGTCTTGGATTGGCTATTGTTGATTATATCTTAAAACTTCACTCTCTTGAGTTAAAAATAGAATCAAAACCGGATAAAGGCTCAAAATTTAGTTTTAATCTTAAACCTATACTTATCAAAAAATTATGAACATAACTCTTCCACCATCTCTAAAACCCATAATAGATGTCTTAATAGCTCATGATATAAGACCTGTTTTAGTCGGTGGTTATCTTCGTGATATATTTATCTCGCAAAGCATCTCTAAAGATATAGATATTGAGCTATATAACGTAAACTCTATAGAGCAACTAAACAGTATCTTAGAAACTTTTGCAAAACCTTATGAAGTCGGTAAGAATTTTGGTGTTATAAAACTCAACTTTAACTCTTATGATATAGATTTTTCACTTCCTAGAACTGAAAATAAGACAGCCAAAGGGCATAGAGGATTTGATATAACAACTTACAAAGAGATAGGTTTTAAAGAGGCCGCTCTAAGGCGTGATTTTACTATCAACTCTATGGGATATGACCTTTTAAACAACACCCTTTTAGATCCGTATAACGCCTTGGAAGATATAGAAAACAAGATACTCACATATGTAGATAAAAAAAGCTTTATTCAAGACCCTCTTAGAGTATTTCGTGCTATATCATTTACTGCTCGTTTTAATCTTACATGTAAAGATGAGTTAATTACACTATGTAAAACTATGTACCCTTCACTAAAAGAGTTAGCAAAGGAGCGTGTTTTTCAAGAGATAAAAAAACTTCTACTACTCTCAAAAAAACCTTCGATTGGTTTTCGATTACTACAGAAGATGGACTCTTTAAAGTATTTTCCATCTCTATATCTACTTAAAGATGTAGAGTATAACTCTACTCTGCAGATGTTGGATGATTTAGCCAAAAAGAGTGTAGAAGATGAATCACTAAAATTACGTTTAATGTTTGCCTTGTTAGTTCTGTGTTTTAAAGATGAAGCTAGTGTTATAACCTTCATCATCTCATTAAATGATGATAAAAAATTTCTTCAATCCATTTTATCACTATACAGAGCGTATAAGATACTTAATGATTTTAAAATAGATGATTATAATATTCAAAAACTTGCCTTACATGTAAAGATAGATGAACTAGCAATGCTATGCTCTGTAAATTTGAATATCGAAGTTCAAAACATGACAAAAGATATTTTAAACCGTGCCAAAGCTTTACATGTAAGCCATAAAGCCCCAGAAATGATACTTAAAGGACAAAACCTCATAGATATAGGATTGAACCCTTCTAAAGAGTTTTCTAAGCTTTTAAACCAAGCATTTGAAGCCCAGTTAAAAGGAGAATTTACCACACTAGAAGAAGCCAAGCAATGGTTGATAAATAACTAGGATTATAATGGAACACTTAACAGATTTAAAAGCGATACTACACTCAAAACGTGCCAATATATACTATCTTGAAATCTGCAGAGTTATGCAAAAAGACGGTAGAGTTCTCTATCTTAGTGAAGCAAAAAAAGAGTATCAATATTCTACTTTGTGGGCTTTAGGCATACCTCATGGCTTTGCCGTAATCCATGGAAAACACGACGAGGGGCATTAGTATTTGATATAGCAGACTTAATCAAAGATGCTTTGATTTTACCATGGGCTTTTGTTTGTGCTTCAGAAAAAATGGATGAAAAAGGCTTTAGAAGTCAATGTTTGCAAAATTTTGTGGATTACAAAGCCTTAGATTTTATGTTTAAAGAGGTAAAAGATGTGGCACTTTTTTATAAAGAGGAAAAAAGCTCATAATGGTAATATTTGTCTCAGAGTGTGAAAAAAATGCTCTGAAAAAAACACGAAGAGTCTTAGATGCTTTTGCCAATAGAATAGGTAATAACACTTGGCAAACTATCATCACTCAAGAGGGTTTAGAAACGGTTAAAAGCTTACTTAGAAAAACAGCTTCTAAAAGCACGGCGGTTTCGTGTCATTGGATAAGAACACGAGCAAGAAGTGAGCTTATTTGGGTCGTTGGAAACAGGGATAAGTTTAATAGTGATGGATATGTG
>WFND01000178.1 GCA_015484575.1 Helicobacteraceae bacterium | reverse complement strand
GGTTTAATACTGCTAAGTTTAATCTCTTTTGCAAAGCTATTATTCATCTCGTTCCTTTTTTAATTATTAAAAAATAAAAAATAACCGTATAACGTATTAAATATTTATTTTTACGACATTTGTGATACTAGCATATATTTCCTTAAAAAATTATTTTGAAAAATAGGAGCAGTCTGTAATCAACTCCAACTTTTTTAAGCGTGAAAGTTTTTTTATGGCATATTCCCGTTTAGATGCCTCGCTTCTGTTTAGTGCTTTCTCACTATAGCTAAGTTTTACGGGACGGCGTATTTTTGTGTATTTTGCCCCTCTATCGGAGTTGTTGTGTTCATCTATCCGTTTTGTTAGATTTTTTGTTATGCCTGTGTATAGAGTGCCGTCTTTACATGTAAGAATATATACATAATAACTCATAGTACAATCTTATTCTTATCATAGTAAATATTTTCAGCTTTTTTTATATCTTCGTACAGCAGAGGACTGTCTAAATCGATATATTTTATAGTTTTTGGATATGCCATAGCTAAAGAAGCTGCCGCTATTATGGAGCTTGGACTCTCTAGCATAGAACCCATCATGCAAGAGACGGACTCTCTTTCACAATACTTTATAATCTCAATAGCAGATGATATGCCGCCACATTTCATAAGCTTAATATTTATAAGATTTGCCGCTTTTTTCTCTATGACTCTCTTAACCTGTTCAAGATTAAAAGCTGATTCATCTGCCAATATGGGTATTTTACTCTTACATGTAAGCGTGTTCATACCATCTAAATCATTAGCTTTTAGAGGCTGTTCTATCAAAGATATATTTAGATGAGATATATTTTCTATAATCTCCAAAGCCTCTTTTAGACTCCAAGCCTGATTTGCATCTATGAAGATTGTGGCATCTTTTGCATTTTTACAGATAGTCTCAATCCTCTGTAAATCTTTAGTATCTTTTGCACCGACTTTTATTTTCAATATATCTAAACCATTTTCTAAAGCCTCTTTTGTTCGTAAAAGCATAATATCAGGAGTATCAAGACTTATGGTTATCGCGGTTTTTAAAGTGTCGGTTTTTGCTCCTAGATACTCTTTTAGAGTGATATTTTTCTCTTTTGATTTTAGATCAAAAAGGGCTATATCAACGGCAGCGGTTGCACTGTTTTGCTTACATGTAAGAACTTCCCTTAAGGCTTCATCCACAGATAAACCGATAATTTTAGGAGCTATAATATCTCTTATCTCTTTTGTGATAGAGTCTATATCTTCACCTGTAACAGCCATAGTTGAAGGAGCTTCTCCTACTCCTGTATATGAAGTGTTACTCTTTACATGTAAACGTACAAACTCTACATTACTAACACGTCTCAAAGCGGTTGCAAATGGATTTTTTAGAGCTATTTTATGATGTTGTAGCTCTATACTTTTTATAATCATCACATTAACTTTAAGAGATAACTGACAAAAAGACCGCCAAATGTTCCAAACAGATAACCCATAACAGCCATAATAACTCCGATACCGACCAAAGAACGCTTGTAAGCACCGGCTAAAAGAGGAGCAGAGGCTATGCCGCCTATATTTGCCAAAGATGCCACTGCGATACTAAAAAGGTCAAGTCTAAATATCTTTGCCACAACCACCATAGATAGAGCGTGAAGTATCAAAATAGCAGTTCCGGCAAAGATATATGTCATAAGTGTATCAGCATTTTGAAAATTGGCACGAGAGCCTATAAGTGCGACTAATAGATAGAGCATAGTATTAGCTATCTCTTGAGAGCCGTTAATTTTGCTTAGTGCAGTTTTTGAGCCCAACAGACCAAGAAAGGTGGCAATCAATACAACTAGAGTTGTATGAGAAATTCCAGATATGAAAGAGGCTACAGTTTGACACAACAGAGATATAAAGATAGATACAGATACCAATAGCCAGTATCTCTTTGCACCGATATTGCAAGAACAGCCTATGGTGCTAAAAGCTTCGTATGAACTTTTAGCACCGCTCCAACGGTTAAAAGCGGGAGCAACTGCTACAAGCCCAAGAAGAGCCATAACCCAAAAAGTGTAATTTACGGAGTCGATAATCATTGCATAGCCTATCTGCCCTTCGCTTACATGTAAAGCCGAGCCTACAGCTAACATATTTGCCGTTCCACCCATCCAACTACCGCTAAGTGTTGCAAAAATACCGCTCTCATCGACTGAAAAACCAAATAGATAAAATATAACAACAAAAGAGATAATTAAAGAGATAAAAGCACTAAAGTATGAGATAAGCAGAGAACGACCCATGCTTATAAATGATCTAAAATTGACAGATAACAGCATTAAAAAAAGCATAGCCGGTAGAAGGTTGCTTTTTAAAAGCTTATATGTCTGCGTAACTTCACTGTTTTGATTCCATAAAGCAAATTGAGCCACTAACATACTTGTTGCATAGACGACAACAATACCGGGCAGATAGCTGAAAAATTTATATCTTCTCTGCTCAAGCCACATCACAACTAGAGCTATAAAAGAGATACTTAAAAGATAAATTATTGAAGAATTTTGCATCTGTTATTTACTTTAAAACTCCACAAAAAAGCCATTCTCTTTCACTATTTTTGTTAGTTTTGGAATATTTTCTTTTAAAACTATAACCCTATACCCTTCAGCTTTTATAACAATAT
>WFND01000177.1 GCA_015484575.1 Helicobacteraceae bacterium | reverse complement strand
GTATAAGAGACAGCATGTAAAGAGTGTAAACCCTTTTTTCAGTGAGCAGAAATTTCATACAAATGATATAATTTTAGCCTTTGATTCTAAAAGAGTAAACTCTTTATGCAAGTTAAAACGTCAAATACTCTTTTCAAAAATAGGCTCAACGCATAGATTTAAAATTTTACGAAATACAAAAACGGTATATATAGATGTTAAATTTCAAAAACGTCTTGGAGGCGGGCTTTTAAGTGATACGTTTTTAGAACACTTAGGTCTGTATTTTGATGAAAATCTCTGTATAAATAGAAGAACTCCCCAAAGTGTTAAAGCGGGTTTAAATATTGCAGACTGTTTAATACAGATAAATTTCAAAGATGTAAACTCAGATAAGCAGATACGTCAAAGCATAAAAAGTGCAGATATTGACAACGCTTTACTATTTGAGCGTAATAATTTTCAGTTTTTTATCCATATCAATGGAAAAAGTGGTAAAATTACAAAAAATTTTGATTAGGTTGTTATGCAAGAGTTTGAAGAGTTTTTAATATCACATCTCCCAAAAGCTGAGAGTTTTCATCCACATTATGAAAAAGCTCTTCAAAAGATGCTTATTGCCGGTGGTAAACGTTTTCGTCCTGCTCTTGTTTTGGGTGTGGTAAGAGCGTATGAGCCTCTGCTTGTAAAAAATGCCTATCACGCCGCTTATGCTATTGAACTTCTACACACATACTCTCTTATACATGATGATCTACCGGCGATGGATGATGCAGATTTAAGACGAGGAAATGAGACTTTACATGTAAGCTATGATGAGGTTACTGCTGTTTTGGTAGGGGATGCTCTAAATACTTACGCTTTTGAAGTGTTAAGTGAAGCACCGTTTTCAGATAGAGTTAGAGTAAAGCTTATTCATACATTGGCACAAAATGGTGGAGTGACCGGTATGGTGTTAGGTCAGGCGATAGATTGTCATTTTGAAAATCAGATACTTGAACTTGAGCAGATAAAACTCTTACATGTAAATAAGACGGCAAAACTTATAGCAGCTTCACTGCAGATGGGTGCTATTATATGCACAGATAAAAAATTAGAAAAAGAGCTATATGATTTCGGTATAGATTTGGGACTGCTTTTTCAGATACAAGATGATATTTTAGATGTGACACAGAGTACCCAAGAAGCCGGAAAAACAACACAAAACGATGAAGAAAAAAACAGCTTTGTAACTATTTTAGGCTTTGAAAAAGCTATGAGTGAAGCAGACGAGTTGGCAGATGAGCTAAGTAAAAAGATGGTAAATTTTGATGAGCGTTTATATAATGAACTCTCACCAATGCTTACAAAGTATATTAACAGACATAAGGAAAATTAATGAGCAACGCTATGCGTCAAAAGATGGCAGATTCGATTCGTTTTTTAGCGGCAGATATGGTTCAAGCAGCTTCTTCAGGTCATCCGGGTGCACCTATGGGCATGGCAGATATTGCCGTAGTATTGAGTGAGCATCTATCTCACAATCCAAAAAATCCATCATGGTTAAATCGTGATCGTTTAGTATTTTCAGGTGGACATGCAACAGGTCTAATCTACTCGCTATATTATCTTTGGGGGTATGGATTAGAGATAGAGGATCTGAAAAATTTTCGTCAGTTAGACTCTAAAACACCGGGTCATCCGGAGTATGGTCATACAAAAGGCATAGAGATAACAACAGGACCGTTAGGTCAGGGTGTGGCTAACGGTGTAGGTTTCGCCATGGCTTCAAAATTTGTAGCAGCTCAGGTAAACTCTCAAACAGCTCCGGTCATTGATCACAACGTTTATGTTTTATGTGGAGATGGAGATTTGGAAGAGGGTGTCTCTTATGAGGCTTGTTCTATTGCAGGGCATAACAGTTTGGATAACCTTATACTTATTTATGATTCAAACAAGATTACTATCGAGGGTTCAACTAATTTAAGTATCTCTGAAGATATACGTGGACGTTTTGAGTCTCAAAATTGGGAAGTCCTAGAGATAGACGGACACAATTTTGATGAGATTGACTCTGCTTTAACAACTGCAAAAAAAGCTAGTAAACCTTGCCTTATTATAGCAAATACAATTATCGCAAAAGGTGCAGATAAGATGGAAGGAACTCACCACTCGCATGGTGCTCCTTTGGGTGATGAAGAGATAGCAACTGCTAAGAAAAAAGCAGGATTTGACCCAGAGAAAACTTTTCATGTTGATGAAGATGTTTTAGTTCGCTTTCGAGTAGCTGTAGAAGAGGGTGATTTAGCAGAGCGTAAATGGATACACTCTCTAAACACTCTTCCTTTAGCAGAGCAAAATGAAGCTCTTTTACAACTACAAAATCCAGACTTTTCACGTATTGAGTGGCCTGTTTTTGAAAAAGCCGAAGCTACCCGCTCAACAAATGGAAAAGTTTTAAATGCCATCGCAAAAGCACTTCCGGGCTTTTTGGGTGGTTCAGCAGATTTAAGTCCATCAAATAAGACAGATTTAAAAGATATGGGTGTTTTTCCAAAAGGCAGAAATATCTACTTTGGTATTCGTGAACACGCTATGGCTTCTATCACAAATGCTATGGCACTTTATGGACCTCTTATGCCGTTTTCGGCTACATTTTTCGTATTTAGCGATTATCTCAAACCCGCTGCTCGTATAGCTGCACTTAGTGGAATTCAACATTTTTTTATCTGGACGCACGATAGTATAGGTGTTGGAGAAGATGGACCTACCCACCAGCCCATTGAGCATCTGTCTCAATTTCGTGCTTTGCCAAACTTTTATGTTTGGCGTCCTGCTGATGGTAATGAAAATGTTACCGCTTGGCAAGTTGCACTTGAGATGAAAAACTCTCCATCGGCATTTATTGGTTCACGTCAAAACTTGGCACTACTGCCGGATGCGGTAAGTGGAGATGCCGGTAGGGGCGGTTATCTTTTAAAAGAGGATGAGAGTGCTACAATAACATTGATGGCATCGGGTTCAGAAGTTGAATTGGCCTTACATGTAAGAGATGCTCTATCTCAAAAAGGCATCACTGCAAATGTTGCAAGTATTCCATGTTTTGATCTTTTTATAGAGCAAGAGGGCTCATATATAGACTCTATTATCAAAAGTGATACCAAGAAGATAGCCATAGAAGCGGCTCGTGGTATGGAGTGGTATAGATTGGCTGATGAAGTTATAGCTATGGATAGTTTTGGTGCTTCAGCTCCTGCTGCTAAATTATTTGAAAAATTTGGATTTTCCGTAGAGAGTATCGTTAAAAAAATAAGCTAACAGTTTTAGAGGTGATTTCAAGGAGTCGATAGTGGCAGTTAAATCTCTTATATTTATAATCACTTCTATCTTTATACTCTCTTGCGGTGAGAGTAGTAGCTCCGGCGGTATGAGTGTACGTGTCTATTCACAAGCCCCTGTTTTGCGTGCTGTTGTTAAAGATGCAAAGGGTCAGATAGCTATACAGAAAGATTTAAGTAAAAACAGCTACTACTTTAACAGCTCTCCTGTTTTTCCTGTCATAGCAACTACAAATTCAAGAGATAGCTTTATAGATGTCGATTTTGATGGAAACAAGACGGCTTCAGATATACTCTTTGATGATACTCTCTACAGTATGAGTTCGCTTATAAGTTTAAGCACCACATCCGTTATTGAGAGTGCCGATTTAAATACAAGCTCTTATGAGTACAATGTAACAAAATATAAAGACTCATTGGCTCTATATACACATAAATTCTCTATTTCATCGGGTGATTTTTTAAATAAAACACCACTTGAGAGTTCGCAGATAAATCTAGCGGTTTTAACAGATACTCTATATGATGCGAGAGTAAACGGTGATTTCAATGCTACCAACCTTGACGCTTTAGATAAAAAGTATAATACAACCCAAAATTTTTACCGTGAGTATTTAACTGCTTTGGATATAGCTAGTGCAGCAAAATATAACGCTTTTTATAATGTTTTAAATCTACTAGACAGAAAAAAAATAACACGTGCACAGCAAAATACAAGAGCAGATATTCCGGCTGTTTTAAATGCCGATTATAGATCAAATATTGAAAATCTGCCACCTTCTGCTATGCTCTCTTCTATGTACAATCAAGATAGCAATCTGGCATACTGGGCTATGAAAATAGATAGCGTAAAAAATATCGCATATCTAGCAGCAGGTAATGATGGAATGGATACGGTAGATATAAGCAAACCTAGTTTAAGGCTTGAAAATCAAGAGCAAAACAGTAGTGGTTTTGGTACATCAGTCGATTTTTTCGATAGAGAAGATGCAAGATGTATATTTTTGGCAGATCAGGAAAATCAAGCAGTAGTTTACGGTTTGTGGCCGTTGGATCATGCAAATGATGCTAATGCATCAAGTCAATTGGGAGTCTATCATAACCCTAGTATTACTAGTGCAAAGACTTTTGATGTCGATTTTACAAAGAGTAATGCTAACAATCTGGAGCTACTGCTAGTCTCAAACTCTACCGCCGGGTTAGAGATATTTGATATTAGAGATGTTACATGTAAAACTCCATTTGAGTTAAACGCTACTAGAAAAATAAACTCTACCGCCATAGGAAGTGATACTCACTCATCAGTAGTGGCGAGTAATCAGAAGATAGTATATGTGGCAGATGGTGTAAATGGACTGCTATCAGTTGATATATCAGGCTCACAGCCTCAAATATTAAGCACAACTCCTCTTAATAATAGTGAGATAGCATACAACCTGCATATGGTTGCCAACTCAAATGAGCTTTATGTCTCAACAGATAAGGGAATTCAGATATACAATACCGACAATACGGGAGTGATAGAGTATCGAGGTAGTTACTCGACAGAGGGAAGTAGAGCAAATACCTTAGGTGAAACCCTGCGTGTCTCTCTCTCAAAAAATCATAAAGCACTATTTGTAGCAGATATAACAGCCGGTATGAAGATATTAGATATAACAGACAGTACAAATCCGACACTCTGTGGGGCGGCATACTTTAGCGGAGCAAATATCATAGAGCGTACAGCAGTTCGTGATGTAAGCATAATAGAGCGTGATAATGGACGAAAAGAGCTCTATATAGCAAATGATTCAAATGGTCTGATATATATAGATGATGCTAAACATCTTCTATTTGAACATTGTAAAAATTTATTGGATTAATGATGAATGATTCTCAGCAGTATAAGAAGAAAAAAGCTTTTTTTGACAGCTTAATTACACTCTATGGACGCAATAGTGTTATGGAAGTTTTAAAAGATAAAAGTATAGATATATATAGAGTTCATCTTAGTGAGAGTAACCGTCAAGAGGGTGTTATCTCCAAAATCATAGAGATAGCAAAATCAAGAGATATAGAGATACTCTATCACGATAAAGCCGGACTTTCAAGAATCAGTAAAAATGCGAAGCAAGACCAAGGCGTTGCTGTAGATATTGTGGCAAAAAATTATTTAGATGCCGATGAGCTAATGGTTTATAAAGAGCAAAAAGGGAGATTTATCGCTCTTGATGGTATCCAAAATCCTCAAAATCTGGGTATGATTATCCGCTCCTGTGCAGCTGGAAATATAGATGGTATTATTTTGAGTAAAAAAAATAGTGCAAAACTCTCTGCTTTGGTGATGAAAGCTAGTGCAGGGACACTCTTTAAGATACCAATATATTACTGTAGTTCTTTAGAAAATATATTGGACAGATTATCTGATTTTACTATCTATCAGCTATCTTCACATGCAAAAAAAGATATATATTCACAGCACTTATCGGAAAAATCTATCTTTGTTTTAGGAAATGAGTCTGAAGGTATAAGCTCAACTGTGGCAAAATGTTGTGATGATAGTGTAGCTATACGGATGAACAGAGATGTAGAGTCTCTGAATGTAGCAGTTACGGCAGCGATAATTGCTTTTATAAGGAGTCAAAATGACTCCTTTCTTGCCGACAGGCAAAGCTTTAGTGACTGAGTATAATTTGGACTTGTTCAAATTGTACGAGATTTATTAGTAGGAGCCAAAATGAAACTTTATGCACCATGGGAAAAAGCTTTTAATAAGATAGCAACACCGTTTGAGCATTTTTTACACTCTCAAACAACAACAGGTCTTGTGTTGATGGGTATGACTATAATCGCACTTCTTTTGGCAAATTCGCCTTTAGCAGAGTTTTATGCCCATATCTTTCATACAAATATAGATTTTACAGTGGGTTCATGGAAACTCTCACACTCTCTTCATCACTGGATAAATGATGGTTTAATGGCGATATTTTTCTTTATGATAGGGCTTGAGATAAAGAGAGAGATATTAGTAGGAGAGCTGTCAAACATAAAGGTTGCAATACTTCCGATACTATCTGCAATAGGTGGTATGCTTGTACCGGCTCTCATATATATGAGTATGAATTACGGTGGTGATGGAGCCGGTGGTTGGGGTATCCCTATGGCAACTGACATCGCTTTTGCCATTAGTGCATTAATTCTTTTGGGCAATAGAGTCTCTCCCGCACTAGTGACCTTTTTAGTTGCTTTGGCGATTGTTGATGATTTGGGTGCCGTGATTGTTATCGCTCTGTTTTACACCGAAGAGATTCGCATGAGTGCTTTGGCACTTGCCGGAGTTTTTTTCATTCTTATGATTGTTTTAAATAGATTTGGTATTCATGCTATATTACCATATTTTATATTGGGTCTGTTTTTATGGTTTTTTATGCTTGAATCAGGTGTTCATGCAACTATTGCAGGTGTTATAGCTGCTATGGCTATTCCTTCAAAACCAAAACGAGCCCCTGTTGATTTTACAAAAAGTACAAGAAATCTGCTTGATGAGTATGAGAGCTATCCTGTAGCAACCGATCACACAATGCACGAAAGACATAAAGCTATATTGACAAATATAAAAGATAAGATTGACTCTGTCAGCTCTCCTGCAGCAAGATTGGAACATGATCTGCATCTTCCTGTAAGTCTGTTGATTATTCCGCTTTTTGCTCTTGCCAATGCCGGTATAAGCATAGATTTCTCATCTTTGGGTGAAGTTATATCACAAAGTGTATCATTAGGAGTAATAACAGGACTTGTTGCAGGAAAAGTTTTGGGTATAGCAGGTGTTGCATATTTGGCTATAAAATCAGGTATAGCAAAACTTCCTCAAGGCAGCAGTATGAGTCAAATTTTTGGAGTTGCATTTTTAGGCGGTATAGGTTTTACGATGTCAATATTTGTTGCTGATTTAGCATTTGTAGGAGATGAAAATCTAATATTTCAAGCAAAGATAGGAATTTTGGCAGCTTCACTTTTTTCAGGGCTTTTTGGCTTCTTTTGGCTTAGGTTTGTGGCTAAAAAAGAGGCTTAAGCCTCTTGAGTCAGTAACTTACTTAAAAAAGTCTCTATATCGTATTTTACACGATATTCAGGTGTCATTATATGGATAAGCATATCGCCTAAATCTATAACAATCCACTCATCACTAATGTCAGTACCCAAAAACTCTTCGGCAGGTTTTATCTCACGTTTTAGATGGTCTAAAAGGGCTTGTGTATGCCTTGTACCCAATGATGAAGCGATGATAACTGTTTGAGCTATGTAGTTTTTGTCTTTTAGATCAAATACCTCTATTGCTTCAGCTTTATGTTTATCCAAGACGGCAGTAATATTTTCAATGCGTTGTTGCATAGTATTCCTTATAGTAATTTATAACTGAATTAGCAATCTCTTTGGGGAGATGCTCTTTTTTTGGTTTTTCTCTTAGCTGTGTTGAGCTTATCGGCTCATTTACATGTAAGCATATATATCGCTTATCAATATCTATATCATCTCGTGTGACAACTACCCAAGTGAGTAAACTCTCTAACTCTTTAAAAGCGTACCATGAGCTTAAGTTTTTAAGATTATCCGCTCCTATTATAAAATAGAGCTTATCTACACCGGATTTAAAGTGCTTGACACTCTCGATACTAGGTACTTTTTTATGCTGTTTTATCTCATAATCACTAATCTTGACACGAGAATCTTTAATACTCTCTTTTAACCACTTAAGGCGAAGCTCTGCAGGTGCAACAGAGTGCGACTTAAATGGATTAAGATAAGCAGGAATTATAATAAGCTCCTGTATATCTAGTTGAGAGAGAGCTTCATTTACGATGCTGACATGTCCATTATGTGGTGGATCGAAACTTCCACCAAAGAGTGCTATATTCATTTAAAGCTAATTATAGCTGAAATTAGATAGAATTTACATCATTTTGTGACAGGGAAATTTATGAAACTTTACTCTATTAAAGATTTAGACTTAGCTTCAAAACGTGTTTTTATACGTTGTGACTTTAATGTTCCGTTGGATGAATATGGAAATATCACTGATGACCGTCGTATTCGTGCTGCTTTAGCGACTATTAACTACTGCCTTGATCAAGATTGTTCCGTGATTTTGGCTTCTCATATGGGACGACCAAATGGTGAATTTAGCGAAAAACTTTCACTAGTTCCTGTTCAAAGACGTATCCAACAACTGCTTAAACGTGATGTTAAGTTGGCAAAAGATATTGTAGGCGAAGATGCTACTGCTTTAGCTCAAAATTTAAAAGAGGGTGAAATTTTATTATTGGAAAATCTTCGTTTTGAAAAAGGCGAGACGAAAAATGATGAAAAACTCTCAAAAGCTCTATCTATGATGGCTGAATTTTATGTAAATGACGCTTTTGGTGTTAGTCACAGAGCTCACGCTTCTGTTGAAGGTATCACAAGATTTTTTGATGAAGAGCATAAAGCAGCCGGATTTTTACTGCAAAAAGAGATACAGTTTTTTGGTGTACTTCTTAAAAGACCTGTGCGTCCGTTTGCTGCTATTATCGGGGGTAGTAAGGTTTCAGGTAAGCTTGAGGCTCTGATAAATCTTCTTCCAAAAGTAGATAAAGTATTTATAGGCGGTGGAATGGCGTTTACCTTTTTAAAGCAGATGGGTTATGATGTAGGTAACTCTCTTGTAGAGGATGACTTATTGCAAGAGGCACAGCATGTGATGAATGAAGCTAGACGACTCGGTGTTAAATTCTATCTGCCTATAGATGTTGTTGCGGCACAGACATTTGCAGCAGACTCTGTTAGTAAGCTTGTCACATCTCAAGAGATTCCACAAGGCTGGATGGGCTTAGATATAGGTCCTGCAACGGTTAGACTATATCGTGAAGCTTTAAATGATGTTCAGACAGTTCTTTGGAATGGTCCAATGGGTGTTTTTGAGATGGAGAGATTTGCTAGAGGTTCTAGCAAGATTGCACACTTTGTTGCCGACTCTTATGCAACTACCGTTGTTGGAGGCGGTGATACGGCAGACTTGGTTAAACGTGTAGGTGTTGATGAAGAGATGAGTTTCATATCCACCGGTGGAGGTGCTTCGCTAGAGTTGCTTGAAGGTAAAGTTCTTCCGGGTGTTGAACAATTGATAATAGAAGAGGATTCATGATACTAGCGGCAAATTTTAAAAGTAATCTTACTCGTGCAAAGACAGAAGAATATATCAAAAAGGTGCAGAAATTTTGTGAAGAAAATACCATTAGTGATGAAGTTATGGTTTTTCCTCCAGCTTCTGCTCTTAGGCAGAGCAGTTTACATGTAAGCGTAGGTGCTCAAAATGCTTTTTGTGTTGAAAATGGAGCATATACGGGAGAGTTGGCACTAGAACAGTTAAAAGAGTTTGATATAAACACTATTCTTATAGGTCACAGTGAACGTCGTCATGTTCTTGGGGAGTCACAAGAGCTTATTGCAGAAAAATTTGCATATTATAAAGAGCAGGGGTTTCGTATAGTTTACTGTATAGGTGAGCCTCTTGAAGTTAGAGAAAATGGTAATAGAGCTTTATTAGATTATCTCGATGCACAATATAAAGGCATAGATTTAAGTTACGCAAACCTTGTTATAGCTTATGAGCCTGTATGGGCTATAGGGACAGGCTTAACTCCGACTCTTGATGATGTTGAGCTGATACACGGCTCGATAAGAGAAGATACAAAAGCACCGATTCTTTATGGTGGAAGTGTAAAGGCTGATAGTGCTAGATTGTTTTTGGCACTTGATAATGTAGATGGAGTTTTAGTAGGAAGCGGAGCTTTAAACCCAGATGATTTTTGCAGTATGATTGCAGATGCAAAAAAATTAAAAGGAGAGTAGATGATAATGAACGGAAAAAAAGGTCTTATAGTAGGCTTGGCAAATAACAAATCTATAGCTTACGGTATAGCAAAAGCGTGTCATGAGCAGGGTGCACAGATGGCGTTTACCTATCTAAATGATGCTCTGAAAAAGAGAGTAGAGCCTATTGCCAAAGAGTTTGACAGTGAGTATGTGTATGAATTAGATGTCTCTAATGAAGAGCATATGAAAGGACTTGCAGCTAAAATTAAAAAAGATTTTGGAGAGATAGACTTTTTAGTCCATTCTGTCGCTTTTGCTCCTAAAGAAGCACTATCAGAGCCGTTTATGAAAACAAGTAAAAAAGCTTTCTCTATCGCGATGGACATCTCTGTTTACTCTTTGATTGATTTAACTAACTCTTTAGAGAGTGTATTGGCTGATGATGCATCAATTTTAACTCTTAGTTATCTTGGCGGACCAAAATATATAGCCAATTATAATGTAATGGGAGTTGCAAAAGCAGCCTTGGAATCAACAGTTCGTTATATGGCAGTAGAGCTTGGTGTAAAAGGTCAGAGAGTCAATGCCATCAGTGCGGGACCTATAAGAACTCTAGCAGCGGCGGGTATCGGTGATTTTAAACAGATTTTAAACTGGAATGAAGCAAATGCACCTCTAAGACGAAACGTCAGCACAACACAAGTCGGTAATTCAGCTATGTATCTGCTTAGTGATTTGGCTTCGGGAGTTACCGGTGAGGTTCATTATGTTGACTCTGGATATAATATCATGGGTATGGCAGCAGTTGAAAAAGATGAGAATGACAAAGTTACTCTTGTTTGGGATAACCGTAAAAACTAAAAACTACCTTCCTATAACAGGAAGAGAATTAATCATCTCAACATGAGATGGTTTTTTTGGCTTGGAAGCTTTTTTCTCACTATATCGCTTCCATTTATCTACATAATTTTGTAATTTAAAACTGCTGTTATCATCTTCTTTTACATGTAAGCTCTCTTTTTTTGTCTCTTTTTGGGCAGGTTCCCAATCATCTTTTAGCCAACTATCTAAAGAGTTTTGTAAAGTTCCCTTTTTTTCTGCGTTATTGCTTGGTGAGATAGAGTTTAAGGCTCTATTTTGAGAGGGTGGTTTTGCCATAAGTGAAATTACAAATATTAATAATACAGATACAGTTCTCATTTTATACTTTCTGATAAATAATCTATGAATTGATTAAAAT
>WFND01000176.1 GCA_015484575.1 Helicobacteraceae bacterium | reverse complement strand
TTGATAAAGTTGATTTTAAAGGTGTTACTGTTATTCCAATTTCTACAAATCTATATGGTGGTGATTTAAGAGTTGCGATACAAAAAAGAGATAATTTAGAAAAAAATAGTGAAATATGTATTAATGAACCTTGTACTTTAGATTTGCGTAGGATTTATTTAAAGAAGGTGTTAACCACATTAACATCTCAAGAATTGCAAGAAGTAGAATTTAAACTTTTAAGACATTTAGGAATATAAGTTAATGTGTGCAATAGTAGGTTTTAACACCAAAAACAGCGATACTTTAAGCAAAATGCTAAAAAGCATACAGCATAGAGGTCCAGATGATAGCGGTGTGTATGAGAGTGAAGAGTTTTCACTAGGACATGTAAGACTCTCTATTGTTGATTTAAGTTCTCATGGACATCAGCCCATGATTTTTGAAAATTTGGTAATGGTTTATAATGGTGAGGTATATAACTTTAAAGAGATACGACAAGAGCTTAAATCTTTAAGATACACATTTCATAGCCAAACAGACAGTGAAGTCGTCTTAAAAGCGTATCATAAATGGGGTATAAAAGCAGTTGATAAATTTATAGGGATGTTTGCTATTGCTATCTATGATAAAGTGAGTGGAGATTTAACGCTTATTCGTGATAGAGTCGGCGTGAAGCCTTTATATTATTATCATAAAGAGGATGAGTTTATCTTTGGTAGTGAGTTAAGACCTATACTTACATGTAAAGAAGATTTAACTATCTGCAAAGATGCTCTGTATGAGTTTTTTCAGTTTGGATATATCAGCTCAAACTTATCTATTTTTGAAAACTGCTTTAAAGTTCCCGCAGGACATTATCTAAGATTTAACACAAAAACTTCAGAGCTTAAAATAGCTAAATATTGGTCAATCTTGCCATTTTTTCAAAAGAGTAAATCTAAAAAAAGTGAAAAAGAGCTAGTAGATGAACTTGAAGAGCTTCTTATAGATGCTTGTAAACTGACTATGGTATCTGATGTGCCTGTCGGAGTCTTTTTAAGCGGTGGAATAGACAGCTCCATCGTTGCTGCAATTTTGCAAAAACATTATGGCAATATTCACACCTTCACCATAGGATTTAAAGAGGCAAAATACAACGAAGCCATATATGCCAAAGAGGTGGCACAACATCTCAAAACAACTCACAATGAAAAATATCTAAGTGTAGATGAAGCAAAAGAGATACTTCTAAAATTTGTAGATATATATGATGAGCCGTTTGGTGACAGTAGCGGTATTCCTACAACTTTAGTCTCTCGTATCGCAAAAGATGCAGGGATGAAAGTTGTCCTTAGTGCTGATGGCGGAGATGAGATATTTTGTGGATATGAGAGATATTGGTACACAAAAAAGATAGGTGAGAAGATATTTAAGCTACCAAGATTTATAAGAAAAGCCATCTCTTTATCTATGGATATAGTCGGTGTAAATCTTGCATCAAAATTTATAAAAGTAAGAAATTTCGAGCATAAATACAATCAACTATCTGAGATGTTCAAAGATGACAACTGGCAGGGAATATATGAAAAACTTATTCACAATGCCAAAAATTATGAGATAAAAGAGCTTCTTGGGGTAGTCAAAAATATTGATGAGAAGAGTTTTAGTATAGGTGAAAGAGAGAACCCTATGCAGGGGATGATGTTGTGGGATTATCACCGCTATATGGTTGATGATATTTTAACCAAAGTAGATAGAGCTACTATGAGCGTAAGTATAGAGGGTCGTGTTCCCCTGCTAGATCACCGCATAGCCGAGTTTATGGCACAAGTTCCTTTTAAATACAAATACAGAGACGGCACAAGTAAATATCTTTTGCGAAAAGTATTAGAGCGTTATATTCCAAAAGAGCTGATAGAGCGACCAAAAATGGGATTTGGTATTCCTATGTTTGAGTGGTTTAGTGCAGATTTAAGAGAACTTTTTGAGAGCAACTTTACATCTGACAGGCTGACTCACAAGCTTTTAAATGAGAGCTATCTTCAAAAAGAGTTCCAAAAATTAAAAGATAACAGAGCCTTAAATATCAACAAACTCTGGTTTGTTCTTGTATTTCAGATGTGGTATAAGAGATATATGAGATGAAAAACTTAGCTATATTTATCTACTCACTGGCTGGAGGAGGAGCTGAAAGAGTTGTCTCTATCTTGCTTCAAGAGCTTAAAAGTGAGTTTGATATTACTCTTGTTTTGATGAATGACACCATCTCCTTTGAGATACCAAAAGAGACAAAAATCATCTATCTTGAAAATTCAAACCCTACTGAAAACGGTCTCTTTAAACTTGTAAAACTCCCCTATCTAGGCTATAAATATAAAAAATTATGCCAAAAAAATAAGATAGACACCTCTTTGGTATTTATGAATCGTCCATCATACATAGCTATATTTGCCAAAATATTCGGCTTAAAAGCAGAGAGTATTATTAGTGAAAGAAGTACCCCTTCACAGATATATGCAAAAAACACTTTAACATCAAAAGCAAACAGATTCCTCATCAGAAATTTATATCCAAAAGCCGACAAAATCATCACAAACTCACAAGGAAACAGAGATGATTTGATAGAAAATTTTCAGATACCGCCATCAAAAACCGTAACTATATACAACCCTTTTGATATTGAGAAGATAGAGTCACTCTCAAAAGAAGATGTAGAAGGTATAGATTTTTCAAAATTTACATTTATCAGTGTCGGTAGAGTCGATGAAGGGAAAAATCATCAGATGATTATAGAGGCTTTTTCTAAGCTAAAGAGTGAAAATATGCAACTAATTATCTTAGGCGAAGGTGATTTAAAGCAGAGTTTACATGTAAAGATAGAGGAGTACAATCTAACATCAAAAGTATTTTTACTGGGATTTGACGCAAACCCTTACAGATATATGTCAAAATCAGACTGCTTTGTATTTGCATCAAGGTTTGAAGGTTTTCCAAATGTTTTAGTTGAAGCCATGGCTTGCGGTCTGCCTGTTATCAGCACAAACTGTAAAAGTGGACCTGCTGAAATCTTAAAAGATGGTATCTTGATAGATGTAGATGACAAAAAAGCCATGATAGAAGCTATGAGAGACACTATTACCAACACTGCATTAAGAGAGAGTTTACATGTAAAGTCACTTAAAAGAGCTAAAGAGTTTGATAAAGAGAAGATAATAAAACAGTTTATTTATACATGTAAGCTATAATACTTTAACTAAAATACATCTAAGGTTATATATGCAAAAAATTTCTCAATCCTCAAATAATAAAACATTTCTTTTGTACATTTTTATAGCTTACACTTTCAGTATCTTGATACGTCTTATCTGGGTATATCAGTTTCAAGACAACCCTAACTTTTACTGGAATAATCATCTGATGATAAATACCAATGACGGATACGCCTATGCCGAAGGTGCTAGAGATATGTTAGCAGGTTTTCATCAAGATAATGACTTAAGCTATTACGGTACCGCCCTCTCAAGCGTCACCTATCTTTTAGCTAAAATTTTACCTTTCTCATTTGAGACTATTATACTCTACATGCCTGCATTTTTTGGCTCACTTTTGGTTATACCGGTTATGCTTATAGCACGTGTACTCAAGGAGGATATTTTAGGTTTGATAGCAGGACTTATAACAGGTATAGTCTGGAGTTATTACAACCGTACGATGACAGGCTATTATGATACGGATATGCTAACTATCGTCTTACCGACTTTTGTTCTTTATGCACTGATACTAAATATCAAAGAGGAGAGAAACAGATACCTCCTTCTTATTCCTATATTTATCATAGCATACTCTTGGTGGTATGCACAGAGCTATTCGCTAAACCTTGCTATGGCATTTATGGTGTTGATTTATACCGTCATATTTGAGAGAGAGAAGCTTTTTAACTATAAAATTTTAATCTTTATGTTCATAGCGATGAGCTATTTTCCTTGGACATACAAGATATTGGCTTCACTGGCTCTTTTTGTAGCATTTCATTTTGTAAAACACTCAAACAGCAAAAGAGTCGTTTTTACTCTGTTGCTTGTAGCTTTTGCACTTATATTACTGACGGGTGGATTAAATCCTATCTTATATCAGATAAAAGGATATATCTTTCGTGAAGCAATTGCAGGAGATTTGGATTTTAATCTTCACTTTTTTGGTGTTACCCAGACAGTTCGTGAAGCGGGACAGATACCCTTTGAGGTTTTTGCAGATAGAATTAGCGGACATACATTGACATTTTTTCTATCTATTACAGGATATGCTCTTTTAGCTTTTCGTTATCGCATAATGTTGTTGGCTCTGCCTATGCTTGGTCTTGGATTTTTAGCATATCAAGGTGGACTTAGATTTACCGTCTATGCTGTTCCGGTTATGGCTCTTGGTATGGCATATTTTATCATATATACAGCATCTATGTTAGAGAAATTTATACACAAAGACAGAGCTTTATCTATAACTAAAAAAGCATATATATCCATCTTTACACTACTGGTTTTATATCCAAATATCTTACATGTAATACAGTACAAAGTTCCTACGGTATTCTCAAAACAGGAGGTAGAGATACTAGACAAACTTCATAAGATTGCCGATAGAGAAGATTATGTACTCTCATGGTGGGATTACGGTTATCCTATCCGATACTACGCAGATGTAAAAACTCTTATTGATGGAGGAAAACACTCCGGTAAAGATAACTTTCCCGTAAGTTTTGCACTGACTAGCCCTCCTATGGCTGCCGCAAATATGTCACGTCTTGACGTAGAATACACAGAGCGTTCTTTTAAAGAGAAGTTTAATTCAAATCTAATTCAAGAGATGAAAGATTATAATTCTACTGATGTCAATAAGTTTTTATCAAGCCTGTTCTCATCTGATTTTAACCCACCCAAACCAACTAGAGATATATACTTCTACCTACCTATGCGTATGTTAAATATCTTTCCTACAGTAGCTCTTTTTAGCAATATCAACCTTCTCACCGGCAAACAGATTCAGCGTCCGTTTTTCTACTCTACCTCATCATTTAAAGATGACGGAGGAGTCTTATACTTAGGAAACGGCATTGTCTTAGATAAGAGAAAAGGTCTTATAAGATTAGGCAAACAAGAGGTTCCTTTGGCACAGTTTATTACAGTGGGCTATGATGAGAAAGGGGTATTAAGAAAAGGTGTACAAAATATACAGATGATGGGACAACTCAGTCTAATCTTCATGAAAAGTTACAATCAGTTCTTACTCTTAGACAACCGCATGTTAAACTCTCTGTATATTCAGCTTTTTGTACTTGAAAATTATGACAAAGACCTTTTTGAGCTGGTTATAGACTCTCCACATGCAAAAGTTTATAAACTTAAAAGATAGCCTTTGAAAAATATAGGCTTTCTTTCACATCTTGATGCAAATCTATATCTTTTTCGCAGACCCATTATTGAAGCTCTTATAGAGCGTAAACACAGAGTCTATGCAATCTGTCCAAAAGGTGATAAAAACCAAGCACTAAAAGAGCTGGGTTGTGAGGTGATAAACTTTGAGATAGATAGACAATCCATCAACCCTTTTAACGAAAAAAAAGCGATAGAAAATATCTATAACGCTATAAAAGATCTAAAACTAGACCTGCTTCACACCTTTACCGCAAAGCCAAATATCTACGGAACTTTTGCTGCAAAAAAAGCCGGTGTTGCAGTCATTATAAATCTGGTAGAGGGTTTAGGCTCATTTTATATTCAAAACAGTTTGAAAAACATACTTATCCGCTTTATTATGGAAAAACTATATAAAAGAGCATTCAAACTCTCAAATGTTACCGTCTTTGTAAATAGCGATGACCCTGAATATATGCTTCAAAAAAAGATAATCACTCAAGATAAAGTTAAAATAATAAAGAGCGTAGGGGTAGATACAGACTATTTTAAAGTTGAAAATGTAGATACAAGCTCCCTCTCTAAAGAGTTACATGTAAAAGATAAACTTGTTGTGCTTATGGTGGCTCGTGCTATATGGCATAAAGGAGTTAGAGAGTTTTACGAGGTGGCTCAGAGACTATCAAGTGAAAAAATCAGATTTATCTTAGTCGGAGATACAGACAGCGGAAATCACTCCTGTGCGGATGAGAAGTTCTTAAACTCAGGCAAAGTGTTGTGGCTGGGTCACAGGGATGACATTTTAGAACTGACGGCACTTTGTGACATCTATGTACTGCCTAGTTACAGAGAGGGTGTTCCACGAACACTCCTTGAAGCAGCTTCGATGTCAAAACCCATAGTTACGACAGATGTTGTCGGTTGTCGTGAAGTTGTTACAGATAGGTACAACGGTTTTTTAACTCCTGCCAAAGATGTCGATGCACTATCTAGTGCCATAAAAAAACTTATCGACTCGAAAGATTTACGAGAGAGTATGGGCAGACACGGCAGAATTAAAGCTGTAAATGAGTTTGATACAAAAAAAGTTCTCAGGCAATACCTTGAACTTTATAGCAGGTACTTAAATGTATAAAAATCTCATAAAACCTCTACTGGATTTCACTCTTGCTCTTATATTGATTATACTTTTTTCACCTGTTTTGCTATTTACTGCCGTATTGATATATCTTAAGATAGGCTCACCTGTACTGTTTAGACAAAAACGACCCGGTCTTAACGAGAAGATATTTACAATATACAAATTTCGCACCATGAATGATGCAAAAGACAGCAATGGAAATCTTCTCTGTGATGAAAAACGACTTGAAGGCGTAGGCGAGAAGATACGCTCTTTGAGTCTTGATGAACTGCCGCAACTTTTCAATGTTTTAAAGGGAGATATGAGCTTTATAGGTCCAAGACCTCTGCTTATTGAGTATCTTCCACTATACTCAAAAACAGAAAAAAAACGCCACAATGTAAAACCGGGTATAACGGGTTGGGCTCAGATAAATGGAAGAAATGCCATAAGCTGGAAGAAGAAATTTGAGCTTGATGTCTGGTATGTACAAAACCTTACATGTAAGCTTGATTGTAAAATATGGATTATGACTATTTTTAAAGTTATAAAAAAGAGTGATATATCTTCTAATACACACTCAACAATGGAAAAATTCACAGGACATTAGAGCTTTATCAATACTTAAGCATAATTAAGCTAATATTGCGGACTTTTATTTTGCAGACACTACCGTGTTACATGTAAACATAAACAGTAAACAGGTATCAAACCCTCAAAAACCGGTGCATTATGGATGAAAAAATATCCATCAATGTTGAGAGATACCAAAGATAACTGGGATTTTTTAATTAAGGAGTTACTTATGGTAACTATGAAAGACTTGCTAGAGTGCGGTGTACACTTCGGTCACCAAACACGTCGTTGGAACCCGAAAATGAAAAAATATATTTTTGGTGTTCGTAAAAATATCTATATTATAGATTTACAAAAAACACTTCGTTACTTCCGTAACACTTACCAAATAGTTGTAGATGCAGCTGCAGAAGGTAAAACTGTACTATTTGTCGGAACAAAAAAACAGGCTCGTGTTGCTATTCGTAACGCTGCTGAATCATGTGGTATGCCATATGTTGACAATCGCTGGTTGGGCGGAATGCTTACCAACTATAACACTATCCAAAAATCTATTCGTAAACTTGAGATTATTGAGCAGATGCAAGAGAAAGGTCAAACAGATCTTTTAACAAAAAAAGAGGCTCTAATGATGAGTCGCCAAAAATCAAAATTAAATGCTTATCTTGGCGGTATTCGTCATATGAAAAAATTGCCGGATATGCTTTTTGTAATTGATGCTGTTAAAGAGCATATCGCAGTAAATGAGGCACGTTGTCTTAATATTCCAGTAGTAGCTCCGCTAGATACTAACTGTGACCCGGATGTAATCGACTATCCAATTCCGGGTAATGATGATGCAATCCGCTCTATTCAACTTTTCTGTAAAGAGATGGCTGAAGCTATAAATGAAGGTAAAGCATTAAGTGCAACAGAAGAAGCTCCGGAAGAAGAGCAAGTACAAGAGCAAGAGCAAGAGACAGCTACTCAAGAAACTGCTCAAGAACAAGAAGTTGCTCAAGAACAAGAAG
>WFND01000175.1 GCA_015484575.1 Helicobacteraceae bacterium | reverse complement strand
TATCACTACTGCATGATTTGTTTTTTTATATTTATCTTGGATATATTTCGCAGTATCATAAGCCAGTGTTATACGGCTTTTCAGCTCTTTTTTAATATCTTTTATCAGATTATCTTCGCTAAATTCCAAGAGCTGTTTAGTCTGTTTTACCCAATTTTCACTCTCTGATTGTTGTGCCGAGAAGTACTCTTTTATATATCTGCTCTGCTCATCGGCATAATTATCACGTATTCTTTTCACATACAGATATGTGGCAACTGCCATAACGATAGAGACCGTCAAGAGTGGAGATATAACTATCAATCTTGAGATAGAACGTTCTGAAATTTTCATCAATCTTCCTCAATATATGATTTGGGAATATTTTTTTTAGGTTTAAGTCCTAACTTTCGCATATCTTCACTCCGTTTTATAAGGCTTCCCTTACCGCTAGAGAGTTTATTCATGGCTTTTTCATAATACTCATTTGCTCTTTGTATCTGCTTTGAGATGCCTTGCATATCTTCTAAAAATCCCACAAACTTATCATACATATCTTCTGCACTTTTTGCTATCTCTTTTGCATTTTGTTCTTGATGTTCACGACGCCAGATATACTCTATAGTTCTTAAGGTAACTAGCAGAGTTGATGGCGAAACTATGATGACGTTTTTATTGTAAGCTTTTGTAAAAAACTCCTCATCTTCTTGCAAAGAGAGTAAAAAAGCACCCTCAATAGGCATAAAAAGTATAACAAAGTCGAGAGTTCTTAAAGAGCTTATACTCTCATAACTCTTCTGACTTAGTTGCTTTACATGTAAACGTATAGAGTTCATATGCTCTTTTAAAAAATGCCCTCTTTTTAACTCATCATCTTCACGCATATACGCTTCATAAGCCTTAAGCGAGACCTTTGAATCTATAATAATATCTTTTTTTTGTGGAAGATGCACTATCACATCAGGACGAAGCAGATTTTCATTTTCATCTTTATAGGTTGTCTGAATATCATACTCAAAACCTCTACGAAGAGCAGAATTTTCAAGGATTTTTTCTAAAATCATCTCTCCCCAATTACCTTGGGTTTTGTTTTCGCCTTTTAGTGCATTTGTCAAATTTAGGGCATCTTCACTTATACGATAATTTAGCTCTTTTAGTCTCAATATCTCATCTTTTAGCAGATGTCGCTCTTTTTGTTCATTTAAAAACTGCATCTGTGAACGTTGTGAAAATTCTTTAATCTGCTCTCTAAACGGTCTGAACAGTAGCTGAAGTTGTTGCTGGTTATCGTGTTCAAAACTTCTGCTTTTAGAGTCAAAAATCTGATTTGCCAAATTTTCAAATTGAGTTTTCAGACTCTCTTTTGTCTCATCAAGTACTCTTATCTTCTCATCACTGGCTCTATTATGCTCCTCAAAACGGGTATATAAGATAGCATAATCTTTATCTAGCTCCAAAAGCTCCTCATTTTTTTTAAAAAGGCTCTGCTTAAGATCTCTAATATCCATCTCTCTTTTAATATACCAGAGTAAAAAAAGAGCAATAAGCACAATAATCGCTATGAGTTCATTATCTATATTTTGCATTGGGATTATAATAGCATAATTTTGATATAATCTATCTACTAAAATTATGTAGGAAAACAATGATAGACCTTAAATTATTACAAAAAGATTTTGACAGTGTCAGTACCGCTTTGATGAGAAAAAAAGTTTCACTAGAGCTTATTGATACCCTAAAGAAGACAAATGAGACTCTAAAGAGAGCAAAAGCGGACTTTGAGGCTGCACAAGCTGAACAAAATGCTATGAGTAAACTTTTTGGACAGTATAAAAGAGAGGGAAAAGATATTAACGAGCTAAAAGCAAAAGTTGATATAAATAAAGCAAAAGTTTCCAATTTGCAAGATATTATGCGTAAAGCCGAAGAGGAGCTTACATCTTTGGTTATGGGCATACCAAATATTCCAGACTCTGACGTGCCAGATGGAGAGAGCGAAGATGACAATGTAGAGATTAAAAAAGTTTTAACTCCTAAAACTTATGATTTTACGCCGAAAGAGCATTGGGAATTGGCGGAAAAAAATGGCTGGATAGATTTTCAAAGAGGTGTTAAAATTGCCAAAAGTCGCTTTAGTGTAGCTTATGGTGAGGGTGCTAGATTGGAACGTGCTTTGATTAATTTTATGTTGGATTTTAATCGTGAAAGAGGCTTCACGGAAGTCAGCGTTCCTGCTCTTGTAAATCGTCATGCGTTAGAAGGTACGGGGCAACTTCCAAAATTTGAAGATGACCTCTTTAAGACAGAAGGTGAGGATCTTTTTTTAATTCCTACTGCCGAAGTTCCTTTGACAAATCTATTTCAAGATGAGATTATAGACAGCTCAAAACTTCCTATCTTAATGAACGGTTATACATCATGTTTTCGTAAAGAAGCCGGTTCGGCAGGACGTGACACAAGAGGCATAATAAGACAGCACCAATTTCACAAAGTTGAACTAGTCGCCATCACAAAACAAGATGAGAGTGATGAGATATTTCAAAAGATGGTTCAGACCGCATCTGATATACTCACAGCGTTAGAACTACCTCACAGACTTGTCACTTTATGTACGGCTGATTTAGGTTTTTCTGCTGCAAAAACGATAGATATAGAGGTCTGGTTACCGGGTCAAAACACCTATAGAGAGATAAGCTCTGTCTCAAATACGAGAGATTTTCAGGCAAGACGTGCAAAAATACGCTACAAAGAGGGCAAAAAAAATCTTTTGGCTCATACCCTAAACGGTTCAGCTTTGGCAGTTGGTCGCACTATAGTTGCCATCATGGAAAATGGGCAAAATGAAGATGGAAGTATAGTCTTACCTAAAGTTTTACAACCCTATTTATAACTCTTTGAAAAAGGAAAAAAGTGGCAGAAGAGATTGCTGATGATATAGTTGTTATTGATGAGACTGAAACATCTGAAGCTACATCTGCAGATGAACAAGAACTCTCCCAAGAGCAAAAAGAGGCTAAAAAGAGAAAAATAATTCTTATATCGGCTGCTTTAGCAATCTTAATATTAATTATAACCATCGCTGTTTTACTCTTTATGAAACTATCTTCACATAAAAAAGTGAGTGATGTAAGCTTAGACGAGATTAAAATCGGTCTCTCAAAAGATGTTAAAAAAGAGCTAAAAGTTTCTCAAATTGAGAAGATGATAACAAAAGCAAACTATCTTTATGAGAACAACAATCAACTAGAAGCTCTTAAACTTTATAAAAAGATAGCCATCTATTCAGAAGCCATTTCACAGTACAATCTCGGAGTATCTCAACTAAGAGAGAGAGAGTATGATAAAGCACTGCAGAACTTCAAAAATGCCATATCAAAGGGTGAACACCGCTGTGTCAGTGCTATAAATGCTGCTGTATGTTCTCTGCATCAAAAAGATGAGAAACAGTTTAATTACTATATAGACTTAGCTTATGCCTATCTGCCTTATGAGAGTACATCACCGCTTTACAGCTACTATTATTCGCTTATAAACTACTATAAAGGCAACTATTTAGAGTCTCTAAGCAGTCTAAATCATCCAAATTCAAAAGAGTATAAAAATCAGAGAAACCTACTCAAAGCAGAGTCATCTACACTATTTGCAAACTACAATCAGGCACTCTCTGCACTTGAATCTCCAGCCTTGGCAGAAAATTTTGCAAGTTTGGGTACATTGTATGCAAATGTCGGAGATTTGGCTCTCTCAAAAGAGTACCTAAAAGAGGCGATTGCCGAAAATCCAAAAAGTTTTAAAGAGCAGATAGCACTTAGCTATGTCTATATCAAATCCGGTTTATTAGATGATGGCGGTAAATTATTGAGGACTTTAACGGATATGTATGGTGAAGATGTTTATAAACCGTACCCTGTAAAAGTCTTTTTACGTCACGCTCTTTTTGAACCTCTAAAAGCACAAAAAAATTTTAGAAATAAAATTTTGCAATCAAGAAATATAGACTATCAAAAGATATTTTATTTTGCACCATACAAAGCATTTAACGCTTCACAGACCATAAGCTATATAAGAAAAGGTACTGCAAATATGTTCATAGATGATATTAGCAGTGCGAAAGAGTATCTTCAAAAAAGTGCCAAGACATCAACCGTAAACTACTCTATAGCAAAAGCCATACAAAAAGCTCTCTCATTTCAACTTTATGATGCAAACAGTAAGTTCAAATCCCTTTTAAAAAAGACTCCAAAACACTCCATACTAAATTACAATCTTGCACTTACCTATGCACAGATGGGAGATTTTATTAATGCTCATAAATATTTTTTAAAGTCATACTATCTTGATGCCGACAACTATCTATCTGGCATATTTGCACTGATGTGTTCTCAGATGATTTCTCAAGTAAATCCTAAACTACGTGCCGTAATTAAAGAAAATCTCTCTAATGAAGATGATACAAAAGAGTATGAATTTTACAGAACCTTACTAAATTTTTCTCAAAATAACTTTGTCGGAACACTGACTTGGTTGGAAAAAAATTATAAAGACAGACCTATATATCTCATTTTAAATACACTTGCTTCCATAAAGGTAGGACGTTTTGACAGAGCTAAAAATGATGCAAAAAAACTGTTAAATTTACAAAAAAATGATATACTGCCTCATCTAATCTATATAGATATACTAAACAGAGATTTAAAATATAAATCCTATGCAAAATCTCTTCGCTCATACCTCTCAAAACAAAATTTTACTCTTGATGACTTCTATTATGGACCTTTTATCACAAGATACTTATACGCATATACAGCACTTATAACAGGAAACCTATACCCCGTACAAGAGAGTTTAAAGAATAAATTATCCACCACGACCGAAAATACACAATCACTAATGCAGACTCTCGCTCTTGTCTCTATATTTAGTGAAAATTTTGAGTCTGCATATCTACTATATAATCAACTTATAGACCAAGCCAAGGTTCGTGATTCATTAACGCTTTTTTTGGGTGCTGTCGCTTCTATCGGTGCAGGTCATAGTGCAAATGCCATAGCTCTACTAGAGTTGGCAAAGTTGAAAGATCCAAACAATATGGAGAGTAGATACGGTCTAGGACTACTTTACCTGCAAAGTAAAAATAATCAAGGAGCAGGAATACAGTTTCAAAATATCGGAAACAGCGGTTTTATCTCACAATACTTTAATTTTAAGATAGATACGAAAAAACTACTGCAAAACAGACGCTTGAAAGAGAAAAAATAGTTTATCTCATAAGCTTATGACGCGTATATATATTGTAAAAAGCTCTTATTGGACCATACAGAAGATACAGACTAAAAAGAAGTGCTAATCCCTCTATAGGAAACAGTATAATTAAAGAGGCAATCAATACAACACCGACCAATGCTCTCATGTAGTGAATACTAAATCTATCTACTTTTTTAAAACTAGGATAGCGGATATTGCTCACCATCAAAAGCGAAACTGCCATCATAACTATCATCATAAGCGTTGCCATCTCTGAAGGGAAATGGTACTTCTCAAACAACAGCACCAAAATAGATAAAAATACGGCGGCCGTCGGTATAGGTACACCTATAAAAACCGATGGCTCTTGTGTTACACTCATAACATTAAATCTAGCCAATCTAATAGCTCCAAACATAACATAAAGTCCGGATATTACTACACCTAAGCGTCCATAATCATGAGCTATATAGGCATACAAAAGTATAGCCGGAGCAACACCAAAAGAGACAATATCTGCCAAAGAGTCAAACTCCATGCCAAATTTACTGCTTGTATTTGTAAGACGTGCCACTCGACCGTCTATACCATCAAATACGAGAGCCAAGAGTATCATCCATGCTGAGAATGAGTAATCTCCTTCTATCGCAAAGGTCATACTGAAAAAACCGGAAAATATAGAAGATGCAGTAAAAAAATTGGGTATTAGATAGGCTAATTTTGGAGGTTTTTTATTCATTGTATATTTGGAACAAAACGTGAATTAATCTTCACGTTTTTCACTATCCTCTTCATGTTGCAGATCACTTTCGCTTAACTCTTGAAGCTTTGATTCCATATTTTCACTTTTTTCAAACTCTTCAATCTTTTCACGAACCTGTTTTCCGGAGATATTCTCTTTTTCATATAAAAGCTCAACAATATCTTCTATAGCACCTTTGTACTCTTCAAGACGGTACTTGACAGCTTGATAATGCTCACTTAGAGTTCTTTTTATAAAAGCGTCCATCTCTTGAGCGGTATTTTCACTATATTCACGAGAACTCTGCATACCGCCACCTAGATATGATTGACGCTGTTTTTCAAGAACCATCAACCCTGCAACATCACTCATACCATAGATTTGAACCATAGATTTAATAATATCCGTAGCACGTTCAAGGTCATTTCCCGCACCTGTAGATATTTCACCGATAAAGACCTCTTCTGCAGCACGTCCGCCTAAAAGAACATCTACTTCAGCCCACAACTCATGCTCTTGCATAAGAAATTTATTCTCTTCTGGTGTATTTAAAGTATAACCAAGCGCCGCCAAACCGCGAGGAACAATGGAGACTTTTGAGACACGCTTTGCACCTTTTGTCGTCTCTGCTAAAAGAGCATGACCACTTTCATGATAAGCGACTATTCTCTTCTCTTTTTCATTTATACGTCTGCTTTTTTTAGCCAAACCTGCTATAGAGCGTTCTACCGATTCACGTAAATCTGCTTGGGTTACCGTCTTTTTATTATTACGACCTGCCAATAAGGCTGCTTCATTTATGATATTTGCCAAATCTGCTCCGGCAAGACCTGCAGTAAGACGTGCTATCTCTTCAACATCAACATCTTTATCCTGTTTTACATCTTTTATATGTACATTTAAAATATCGACACGACCTTGCATATCCGGCTTATCTACCAAGACTTGTCTGTCAAAACGCCCCGGACGAAGAAGAGCCGGGTCTAACACTTCGGGTCTGTTTGTTGCAGCTAGTATAATGATAGGGGTATCTGTACTAAAACCATCCATCTCTGAAAGAAGTTGATTTAGAGTCTGTTCACGCTCATCATTTCCACCCATCATGCCACCTGCGGCACGAGATTTACCGATAGCATCAATCTCATCTATAAATATAATAGACGGTGCATCTTTTTTTGCCTGTTCAAATAGATCACGAACACGAGCAGCACCGACTCCTACAAACATCTCTATAAAACTAGAACCCGTTACAGAGAAAAAGGGAACATCAGCTTCACCGGCAACAGCCTTTGCAAGTAGAGTTTTACCTGTACCCGGACTACCTACTAGCAGAACACCTTTTGGTATCTTTGCACCAAGTTCTACATAACGCTCAGGGTATTTTAAAAAGTCAACAATCTCTAAAACTTCCTCTTTTGCCTCTTGAGCTCCTGCAACATCATCAAATTTTGTAGTGGGTTTCTCAGAGTTAATCAATTTTTTGGAGTTGCCCATTCCTAAAATTCCACCGCCCATGCTCTTTTGCATTCTACCTGCAAAAAACATCCAGATAGCGATAATAATTAAAAAAGGAAATAACCAACCAAACATCTCCGTAAACCAGTTTGTTTCACTAAATCCGCTGTAATCGATACCTTTTTTATCAAGCAGAGGAATCAAAGTATTATCAGAACCTACCATACGAGCCATATATGAGACTTTTATACCGTTGTCATTTGATATTGCACGTATATAGGTCTGTCCTATAGCTACTTTTTCTACATCTTTATTCTCTATAAGTTTTTTTAACTCTGCATAACTAATCTCTTTAGTATGTATATTTTGCTTACCGCTTATAGAGTTGTTTACTCCTGCATTATCACCTATTAATGCCTTAAAAACCATTATAATTACTATAGAAAATATAGCAAAGGTGATTAGAGG
>WFND01000174.1 GCA_015484575.1 Helicobacteraceae bacterium | reverse complement strand
ATCGTTACGAGTGGTTGTTACATAAACTTCTTCATCACAAAAAAATAACTCTGCTCTTCTTCTTTGTTTTTGTTCCACTTGCTACGGTGCTAACTATAAAGATGTTAAATTTTCAGTTTTTTCCCACTTTTGATAACTCAAAATTGTATATATCTGCAAAATTGGATATAAATACAAAACTAGAAGATACTTTTAAAATAGCAAGAGCCGTAGAGAAAGAGATTTTAAAATATAAAAAAGAGTTGGCTATAAAAAGTGTCTCACAAGTCAGCGGTAAAAGACGAAATCTAGCAAACTCAAATGAACGTGGAAGCAATCTGTTTTATATAACAGTAGAACTTGAAGACATAGTAGATACCAATTTTGTCAATAGATATATAAATCCTATACTAGACTTTTCATTTGAGTTTAATGACCCTGAGAAGATACGAAAACAGACCTCTTTTAAGATAGCCGGTATCTTGCGTGAAAAGTTAAAAGGTGTTGAAGATAGATACCCTTTTGTTGAGTTTGCTGTTATGGAAGGCAAAGTGGGCTTGGTTAAAACTGATATAAAGATAAATCTAATAGGAAACGATAATACCCTGACGCAAAAAGCTCTAACACACCTAAAAGAGAAACTCTCCTCAATAAAAGGCACATACGATATAGTTGACAATGTTAGATTAGGTAAGATAGAGTATAAAATTAAACTAAACTCTTATGCAGAGCAGTTGGGACTTACTCAAGGCTATGTCGCCTCTATTTTAAGTGGTTATTTTCTTGGAAACCGTAAGGCGATGAGTTTTGACGGTAGTGGTGTCATAGAAGTTACTACAGAATTTGAAAATAAAGACAGCATAGAAAAACTGCTAAATTTCAACATACCTCTTAGTAAAAATCGTTTTGTGGCACTTAGTGATATTGCCGAATTTATTCAGGTTCAAGATTATGAAAAGATAGAGAAAGACAATGGAGATATTATAAAAACGGTTAGTGCAAATGTTGATAAATCCGTTACTACCGCCATAGATGTGTTGGATAAGTTGCAAGATGAATTTAAAAGCATAAAGCAAAGTGGTGTGCGTATATTACTAAAAGGTGAAGATGAAAAAAACAGACAGTTAAAATCGGATATGATACGCTCTGTAGGGGTCGCTCTGTTTTTAATGCTTATTTTGCTTATGCTGATATTTCCAAAGATAAAATATGCACTTATGATTTTGTCGGTTATTCCATTTTCTATATTTGGAGCGTTGTTTGGACATCTTATCGTAGGTATGAATCTTGCCATGCCCTCTATTATAGGTATATTGGGACTCTCTGGAGTTGTAATAAATGACGGTATAATAATGCTGGATTTTTTACACTCGACAGCTAATACAAAAGAGTTCTATTATCGTGCCAAACTGCGTTTACGTCCAATAATTATCACCTCTGTAACGACATTTTTAGGTCTTTCAACTCTGATATTTTTTGCAACAGGTCAAGCTAAAATCATGCAGCCTTTGGCAATATCTTTAGGTTTCGGGTTGCTTTGGGGAACAGTTATGAATTTACTGTATCTACCAACACTCTATGCCTTGATAAACGGCATTAAACCAGAGGAGAAGAGTTGAATTGTAGATATTTTGGAAAATGTGGAAGTTGCAGGGTTTATGAGAATGGATACGACTTTCAACTAAATGAGAAACTGTTAAAATCAGAAGATGAGTTTAAAGAGTTGTATCGTGGAGATATAACCGCTTTTGCCTCAAACAGCTCACACTATAGGGCTAGGGCAGAGTTTCGTATCTGGCATGATGGTGATGAGATCTCTTACGCCATGAATTCTCTAAATCAAAAAAGTACAATTATGATAGATGAGTGTCCTATGGTTGAGGAGAATATATTTGAGTTGATGCCAAAACTTATAAAAGAGCTAAAAACAGATAAACTGGATACAAAGTTATTTGGTGCCGACTTTCTTGGTGCATCTTCTGGTGAAATTGTTGTCTCTTTGCTGTATCATCGCCGTTTAGATGATGAGTGGAGAGATAGAGCTGATATTTTAGCTCAAAAATTAGGCATTTATATAATAGGACGAAGCAGAAAACAGAAGATAGTATTAACTCAAGATTATGTTACACAGACTTTACATGTAAGCGGTAGAGATTTTTACTTTAAACATGTAGAAAACAGTTTTACTCAACCAAACACCAGAGTAAATGAGGCTATGATTACTTGGGCTATGCAAAAATTTAGCGGAGTTGGTGGAGATTTACTGGAACTATACTGTGGTGCAGGTAATTTTACTATACCTTTTGGTATAATTTTTGATAATATTTTAGCCACGGAAATTTCAAAGTCATCTATCCATGCGGCAAAAGCAAATATGGAGCTTAACGGTGTAAGAAATATAGACTTTGTAAGACTTGGCGTAGAAGAGTTTGTCGAAGCTATGGATGAAAAACGTGTTTTTAGAAGAATGAAAGGGATTGATTTAAAAGCTTATAATTTTGAAGCTATATTTGTTGATCCACCACGCTCTGGCATGGATGAACTCTCTTGTAACTTTGCAACACGTTTTAAACACATAGTATATATATCATGTAACCCTGAAACTCTCAAGAGAGATTTGGAGTTTTTTTCACAGACTCATAAGATTGAAGATATGGCACTCTTTGATCAATTTCCATATACACATCATCGAGAGATGGGTGTAAAACTTATTAAAAAAGGTATATAGTGAAAATTTTATTGTTGTTATCTATATTTGCATCGCTTGTTTTTGCTGATGAAATCTCTCGTATTGAGAGTATTGTAAAAGATATTGGTGAGTTACGTCATAAGTATGAACTTTGTCAAGATGAGCTAGACAAGGTTGTCAATGCTCCAAAGCAGTGTGAAGTAAATAAGATGGAACTAAAAGCTCGTCATCAAGAGATACTCTTCTTGCAAAAAGAGAATGAAGAGCTAGAGAAAAAAGATAGTTCTAAACTTTTACATGTAACACAGATTTCAAAAGAGAAAGATAAAGCATTAACATATCTAAGAGCTGAAAATAAGAGATTGAGTAAGCAGTTAAAAGATAGAGAAAAAAAGAGTGCCGCAACACTCTCAAATGTTCAAAAAATATCAAAAGAGAAAGATAAGGCGTTAGCATATCTAAGGTCTGAAAATAAGAGATTGAGCAAAGAAAACGAGAAGATTAAAAGTCTAAAAAAAGAGATAGCTTCACTAAAAGATGAGTTGGCAAATGCTATAAAAAACAGAGATATTGTATATAAAACTCACGATGAATCTCTGGCAAAATTGGAAAAAGAGATTTTAAAATTGAAAAATACTATAAAAAAACCTCTGCCTAAAATAGATAAAAAAGAGAAAAAATTTCCAAATCTCAAGATGAAAAAAGGTTTTGAACATCTTCAAGAAGATGATAGCATAGATTGGTCTGTTTCGGGAGCATATAGGTTGAAACATGATGCAAAGATATATGATGGCATAGATGGAAAAGTGATAGATACTTGGAGAAGTCAGCGTTCATTTACCTCAGCTGTTTATAAAGATGGCTGGGTGAGAATAACGGGCTATTTTATAGATAAAAAGTGGACATCATCCAAAGACAAATCACTCTGGATAAAGAGAAAAGATGTCTATAGACGTTAAAATATTGTATTTAACTTTTTAGGAGTTATATCGCCTCTTATCGGCTCAGTTATGAAAAGCTCATTTTCATCTAAAAAAAATAGAGTTGGATAGGTGAGGGTGTATAGCATCTCTATAGGATAGCTTGAGTTTTGTCCTTTTGTGATTAAGACGGATATATATTTTTTATTTATATTGTTTATGTATTTT
>WFND01000173.1 GCA_015484575.1 Helicobacteraceae bacterium | reverse complement strand
TAAGAGACAGATATTAAAGTGAAAGTGTATAAAATTTCAATAAAACATAATATTAACTAAATTTGTTACAGTATTTTACTTAAAAGCAAACTCTTTTTCCGTTTTTATTCTCTTTTTCAGAGAAAAAATAGGTAGATATGAGATAGATACTACCTCATAATTTTTTACTCCAGAAGGTAGAGAGATCTTAAATTCATCGCCAACACTTTTACCCATCACAGCACGAGAAAGAGGTGCATGAACAGAGATAAGTGCATTTTCAGGTTCACTCTCTAAAACACCGCAGATTGTATATCTTGACTCTTCATCGCTATCTAAATCATACAGCTCAACCGTAGAGCCAAAATGCACATGGGAGTTATCTAGTTCTTGAGGATCTATTATGATAGACTTTTCTATCATGGAGTTTAGATAAAATAGACGTTTATCTATATGACGAAGCTTCTCTTTTGCTGCATGATACTCTGCATTTTCCGACCTGTCGCCTTGTGCGGCAGCCTCCTGTTTTTCACGATTAACCTGAGGCTTTTGAATATCTTTTAAAAATTTAAACTCCTTAATAAGCAAATCATAGCCCTCTTGAGTCATAGGTTCTAATGAAGTTATTTGTTAAATCCTAAAATATAGTATGTGTTTTTACCATCAATTTTTTTTAACTCAACCTTAAACTTATCTGAGAAATGATCCACTTTTTTTATAGCATCATCAATCATCTCTTTAGAGTCTGTCTCTATTTTGATTTTAAGATAATCTTCACTATTTGACATTGCAACATACGACTTATCTACTTTTAATACATCATGTAAATCTATAATATGTTTCTCAATCTTTGAATAATCTTTCGTATTTTCAATAATACGCCCCATCTGACTTAAGAGTGCCTCATTTGGTGAATAACCTAACTGTTTTAACATTGCATCACGTTGCATAAGAATCCTACTTTTTATTTTAAAAGACTATTTTAACAAAAAAAATAAAAACTTTAGCTTTCAGTAGTACTTTAAACTCTTTAAATTATAATACTGAAAAATAACAATGGATAAAATCATGAATGAAGCTATTTTAAAACAGATTAAACAACTTCCTCCTCTGCCGGAAACAGCTATAAAGATAGAAGCTGTTTATCAAGACCCAAATTCAACTTTTGAAGATATGGTTAAGATATTGGAGAAAGATCCTCTATTAACGGCAGATATACTAAAATCAGCAAATTCTCCACTATACGGCTTTAGTCGTGAAATTACGGCTATCTCTCAAGCTGTAAGTCTGTTTGGTATGGGTACTATTCGTGGTTTTGCACTGGCTTCTATTATCAGCAAAAGTTTTAAATTAGACCTATCACCTTACAAAATATCAAATGCACAATATTCAAAACGCTCTGAAAATCAAAATGCTTTGGTAACAGGTTGGTATATTCGTACAAACCCAAAAGTACTCGGCGTTTTATCAGCTGCCGCATTTTTAGTCGATATTGGAAAAGTGCTTATAGCACGTAATATAATCGAGAACAATAAAACAGAAGAATTTTCAGAAGCCATTGTTTCAAATAGTAACACCAGTGAAGTTGAACAGAAATTTACAGAGGTCGATACTGCTTTTGTAAGTGCTCATATCTTTAATCATTGGCGTTTTGAAGAAGCCATGATAGATACCATACGCCACTCTAACAATCCGGATAAAGCAGAAGAGCCAAACAGACTAGCAGCAAAAAGTTTACATGTAATACGAACAGCAGTAACCTTAAACGGAACACTTAGCGATGAGAGCATAGAGAGTGCAAAAGAGCTTATCTCAAAATATGAGCTTGATTTAAAATCGTTTGAGAACTCCTTAGCCAACCTTAGCCAATGAGATCACTCTTATTAAGACTTTCTCTAGGATTACACAAGCAAGATATACTAAAAAAAGAGCAAAACTTCGTTAATGAGTGGCTACAAAAAAAGATAATTGTACAAGAGGGAAACAAGTTTCGATTTCACTCCAAATACAGAGCAGCAACCGTATCAAACATACAAGACAATTCCGCATACCTTCAAGCTATAGGCTTATATACACGAGACCTCTTAGTAGAATCTGAAAATTTAAATGGTGCAAAAGAGGGTGATTTGGTTATCGCTATGCGTCTTATGGGCAGACGTGGAACTCCTCAGGCAAAAGTTATAGTTATTGCCGGTCGTGCGGAGAGTTACAGCGTAGCTTATATACAAAACAGTGATGGGAGACTCTCTATTGTTGATATTAAGACACAATACCCCGTAGGAGCAACATTGTCCTCAGATGAACTCTCCAAGTATCATGAAGGAGACTGCTTGCAGATAAATAATCAAGACGGAAGCGTAGTAAAATTTCTAGGCAATCTTGATGATCCGAAAGTTGATGAAAAGATAGTTTTGGCACAGTACAATAAGCATGATGAGTTTACACAAGAGGTTATCCAACTGGCTAAATCATTCACAGAGGTTGATGCAGACAACTACCCAAAACGTAAAGATTTGCGTCACCTCCCATTTTGTACCATAGATCCAAGCACAGCAAAAGATTATGATGATGCCATATATTTTGATGTTGAAAATTCAATTCTTTATGTGGCCATTGCGGATGTCAGCGAATACGTAACACCTTTTGGTGCTATTGATGCAGAAGCTATGTATAGGGGTTTTTCTATCTATCTGCCACATCGCTCTATACCTATGTTACCACGACAACTTAGTGAAACACTCTGTTCATTGCAACCTGATACAGATAGATTGGCGTATGTTTTTGAGATGCACTTAGACAGAGAGACTCTTGAAAACAGTTATAGTGAAGTTTATGAAGCTATTATCCATTCACAACGTCGTTTTACCTATGAAGATGTAGATGCTATATTTGAAAATAATTTTAAAATACAAAAGAGTGAGCAGGTGATTATAGATTATCTTCTTCCTCTTCGTGATGTTACAGACAGACTTAAACAGGAACGTTTAAGATACGGTTATGATTTTCGCTCAAAAGAGCTAGAGATGTCTGTAGATGAAAATCAAGAATTAATCTCTACAACTTATGCACAAGAGACACCTTCTCATGCACTTATTGAAGACTGTATGCTACTAGCAAACAAAGCAGCAGCTAAAATCTTTGATATAGGAATATTTCGTATCCATGAACAGCCCTCACAGATGAAACTACAAAACCTCTATCAAGAACTAGCAGGAATAGGCATAATGATAGAGCCGAAAGAGTCTATGAAAGAGACTATAACCTCTATCCAAGAACAGGCAAAAGAGCGTGATTTACAAAGCGAAGTAGATACACTAATTATACGCTCACAGATGAGAGCCAAATATGCTCCGCAAAACGCAGGACATTTCGGTTTGGGATTTGAGAGATATACACATTTTACTTCACCGATTAGAAGATATAGTGACCTTATAGTTCATCGCCTAATAAAAGCTATAAAAGCAGATGATAGCGAAGAGAGTTCCTATGTACTTAGAAATATAGAAGCTTTAAGCATCTCCATAAGTGAAAAAGAGCGTGAATCAGCAGATATAGAGATACGTTATATGCAGAGGAAATTTGCACGTTGGGCATCTTTACATGTAAACGAAACATTCAAAGCCAAAATATCAGCCACAGAGAAGATTTTAAAAGCAGAAATTGATGATGTTATAAAAGGTGTCGAGGTAGAGATAACAAACTCTATGCCTATACTACTTTTTGATGATGTTATAGTAAAAATAGAGCGTGTAAATCTGGCTAGAGCTAAGATTTACGCAACTATCGTAGAGAAGATAGATATATGAAACGCCATGAGTTAGATACGGCTATTCGTAACAACAGCATATCAAATGCAGTGATGCTTTATGGAGAGAGTCATTTTTTAATTGATTACTATCAAAAAAAGCTTACGCACTTTAATGATGCAAATATCTTGTCACTATATTATGATGAGTATCAAAGCACTTTGGCAAAACAGCATCTCTCACAAGGCTCACTTTTTGCAGACAAGAATGTTCTACTTATAAAGAGTGAAAAGAAGATACCAAAAGCAGATTTAGATGTACTGTTAGAGCTTTGCAAAAAAAATCCTGACAACTACTTTATATACTCATATTTAGGAACTGATTTTAAGACGTCACACAAAGCTTTTAATAAAAAATCAGGTGCACAGGCTATACGACTTTTTAATCCATATGAAAAAGAGGCTAAAAATATCATAATGCAAGAGGCAAAAGCTCTAGGTATATCCATAGACTTTTACGGTGTCTCTTATCTTTATGAAACTCAAAATTATGATTTATCTCTTACATGTAACGAACTACAAAAATTGAGACTCCTAGATAAAGCTGTCACAATTAAAGATATTGATGAGCTTGTACATGGTCTTGGAGAAGTAAAAATAGATAAATTATTAAAAGAGCTGCTACAAAAATCAGATTTCAAGCCATCGCTACAACATATATTAGAGAGTGGTGAAGATGAGATTAGAGTACTAACTTCCATAAGCAGTTATCTATCTCAACTATACCTCTTTAATTGCCAAATTAAAATCAACGGCTTTACGGATTCTAGTAAAATATTAGGATATAAATTACCAAAATTTATAGAAGAAGAGCGTTCATCTATATCAATTCATCTTCCTAATCGTGCATATAGATTAGGATTAAAACTTCTTTTAAAATGCGAATTGCAGATGAAATCAGACTCAAATCATGATAAAAAGAGTCTATTACTATCCACATTGTTACGTTTTCAGTCAATTTTATAATATTTTTTTAACTTTTTTCGCTACAATTGTCGATAGTAAATAACAACGACTGATATAAAGTCTTATTATAAAGGAGTACATTTTGGGTAATGTATTTAAAAAAGCGGTAACTCTTGTTTCGTTAATGGGTGCTTTAGGTAGTACGAGTGCTATTGCAGCAGAGTATAGTGGTTTGGTTGAGATTATGCCGGGAAGTGTATTATTAAGTTCTGGTCTGGAGGACTTTTCAGCTCAAGGCAAAAGCCCGACTGCTGCCGCAACAGATCCTGTCAAATATGACAATATAAAAAATGGTGCTTCTTATATGCCTACAATTAGTGCAGGTTTTGAGATTGATACTGATTATTGGAGATACCACCTTTTAGCTGGTCTTGGAATGATGAAACATGATGTTTTTGATGCTACTTTGATTAAATATGAGATAGCCATGTATTACACCGGAGGTCTTCAGACAGGATTTGCCATTGGTCCACATATTATTAACTATAATATCATAAACCCAACATGGAGTGGAAATACAAGCTTAACACTTTCTGGAACTAATGCTATAGCACCGGGACTTGCATTTACCGTTGGAGACAAATTTGTTATAAAAGGCTCTATTGACTATCTAATGGGTGGAACAATAGACGTAACTCCGGATGCAGGATACAGTGCAAGTGGAGATTTAGAACTTGATGGTGTTATGGTGCAACTTGGCGTCATGATACGATTTTAAATTAAAATATTAAAAGGCTATTTATGAAATCTATTATCAAATTTACACTTTTACTCTTAGTAGTTGCAACTATTTTTGGCGGTTGTAGCAGAAATCGTATTATGCGTGCTCCAGATTTACCAAGTTCTGTTACTGCACTTACCGAAGAGCTAACAGTACGTGCAACAGATAAAAAAGAGGTCAACGGACAGAAAATCATCTTAACTTCAATAGTTGATGTTAATGATTTCAGCCAGACATCAAATTTTGGTCGTCTCTATTCAGATTCACTTATGACAAACCTTGAACGTTTTGGCTGGACTGTTATTGATTATCGCGGGGTACAGGTACTTACAGAAGTTAGAAATGGTGAATTTTACCTTGATCGCTCAAAATTAAAAGATTTTGGTGATAACTATCTTGTTGTGGTTGGAACATATGGTATATATGATGAGCAACTTCTTGTGAACGTTCGTATCTTAGATCCAAAAGATAACCGCTTGGTTGTTTCATCAAATGTTCTTATAGATGACGAGGAGACGGTTAAGTTAGCTCTTAGTGATCACTGTAAAGACTTAAGCTGTTCAGCAAAGAAAAAAGAGGAAGAGGCATTTAACATGATGATTAAATCGGATGACTGCGAGGTGACTCATCGCTGTGGAGATAAAAAATGAAAATTTCAACATTAATTTCATCAGCACTTATACTCTCTAGCACATTTGCTCTAAGTGGCTGTTATCAGAAAGTGGTAAGCTATGATTCACACAAACAAGAGAGATGTTACATTGCCCAAGAAGAGAAGAATTACACTTTAGCCGACAGTCGTGTTAACTATCAGGCTTTAACCGATGAAGCTGTTGATGAGATATTTGATGATATTTACGATCTTCCAAAAGATATAATTGTGACAGAGTTTGTTGATTTAACGTCTTTGGAAAATCAGACGAAACTGGGATATGTTTTATCAAACAGTATAAAAAATTCTCTTACAAATGAACTTGACATGAAAGTTATAGAGGCTGAAGTGTCAAAATATTTTAAATTATCCGCTAATGGATTAAAAATTTTATCTCGTGACATAAGAAAAATACGTACAGATAATATAAACGTAAAACATGCAATAGCAGGAACATACACGGCTACAGATTCAGAAGTTATCGTATTTATTAAACTTGTAAATCTGCAAACAGGTTTAATAGAAGGCTCATACTCTAAAACTCTCCCTATGAACTGTGCAATGTTACAGCTTCTAAAAGAGAGATAAAAATAGACTTTTTTGTGTGCTTAGGCACACATACTTACCACTTTTTAAGCTTCATTTTAGTAAAATTTCAAGTTCCTTTCTCTTTGTATGTATTTTACATATATTTATAGCCAGAAGGGTCGAATTCCAAAAGGAGAATATACTCTATGAGACACTACGAAAACCTCGTAATTGTTAAACCGACATTAACAGAAGAAGAAATCAAAAGCCAATTGGCTGCAATTAAAGATATTATCACCTCAAATGGTGGTGAGATTAAAGTTTGCAACGACATGGGAATCCGTAAGTTAGCCTACCCGATTGAGAAAAGTGTACGTGGTTATTTCTATGTTATCTATTTTACAATGGAGCCTAAAAACATCGCTGAAATCGAGCGTCGCTACCGTATTAATGAAGAACTTCTTCGTTTCGTTACAATCAAATATGATTCAAAACGTGAAGTTAAAGCATGGAACGATTTAGTTGCTAAAACAGAAAAGTTATCTGCTAAAACTGAAGAAAAAGCACCTGTTGCACCTGCAGAAACTGCAGAAACTGCAGAAACTGTAGTTGCTGAAGAAGCACAAGCTGAAGAAGCTTAATTAAGATAAGGACACCCTATGTATAACAAAGTCATATTGGTTGGAAATTTAACACGTGACATAGAACTTCGATATTTACAAAGTGGTACTGCTGTTGCAAACAGTGCTATTGCTACAAGTCGTAAGTTTACAAGTAACGGTGAGAAAAAAGAGGAGGTGATGTTTATTGATATTACTTTTTTTGGACGCTCAGGTGAGATAGCTAACCAATACCTTCGTAAAGGAAGTAAAATACTTGTAGAAGGACGACTAAAATTTGACCAATGGGTAGATCAAAACGGTCAGAAACGTTCAAAGCATACTATAAATGTTGAAAATATGCAGATGTTAGACTCCAGAAACGATGCCTCATCTGCTCAAAATTCAGGTGGATACAACAACCCTCCTCAACAAAACAGTAGCTATGAACCACAGCAAAATTCATCATATCAAGCACCAAATCAGTACAATACACCACAGCAAAATGCTCCTCAACAGCAAGAGCCAAGGTACAATACTCCTCAAAGTGCACCAAAGATGCCAGAGAACAATCTCCCTGAAATTGATATAGATGAAGATGAAATTCCATTTTAAAAAATAATATAAGGAAAAATTATGGCAGAAAGAAGAAAATACAAAAAACGTTACTGTAAATATTGTGAAGCAAAAATTGACTTCATTGATTACAAAGATGTAGCATCACTAAAATACTCACTATCTGAGCGTTATAAAATTATGCCACGTCGTCTTACAGGAAACTGTAAACGTCACCAAGATATGGTTACTATCTCAATAAAACGTGCACGTTCAGCAGCACTAGTACCATACACCGTTTCACGTAAAGAAGTGGTTGTTAACCCTTTTGAAAATATGAAATAACTCCTCATTCCCATCGTCTCGATGGGGATACCTATAGCAATCATAGATTCTCTTACATGTAAGACTTAGATATAGCTATAATAATTAATAAATCATCCAATATATCTGTTAATTTTACGATATAATATTACAAAATAGTAGTTATGGATAAAAAAGAGATACTAGCAATACTAGAAGATTGGAATTACTAATCCAAACTTTTTACAGAGAGTTTGTTACGTAAAACTTATGAATCTGAAGTGCTGCATAAAGCTAGTACAGATGAAATTATCTTTCTCAAAGGTGTAAGACGCAGTGGCAAATCGACCATCTTGCTTAATCATATTCAGAGTCTTATAAAAAGTGGTGTTTCTAAAGAAAACATCTTATTTATCTCAAATACCATCTCTATTACAAAGATAAAAAATAAATTGACACCGGACTTTCTAAAAGAGTCTCTTTTGATGTGGGCAGACGCATTGGTGATATGTTGGAAAACATAGTCTATCTTGAGCTTAAACGGAGATTTGATGAGATTTATTATTTTAAAACTGCACAGGGATACGAGGTTGATTTTTTAATCAAAGAGTATGAACAAGTTACACATCTCATACAAGTGAATCAAACCATTGCAGATAAAAAGACGAAAAATAGAGAACTACGATCCTTAGTAAAAGCTGCTGATGAATTGAAACGTTCAAACCAGATAGAGCTTCTTTTATTGAGTATGGATACATCACAAGAAGAGATTATTGATGGTTATACTATTAAAGTAATCAATATCTTAGAGTGGCTATTACTGCTCGTTTAAGAACGATTGAAATGAGGAGATACAAAACTGAAGTCTTTAGTGATATAATAACAGATTAAAAACTCTCTATTTTTAAAAGGAAATTCATGGCACTTAAAGTTGTACTTTCACATAAAACACACTATAAATATGACCGACCTATATCGCTATCTCCACATATCATAAGACTTCGCCCCGCTCCACACAGTAGAACTCCTATAGAAGCCTACTCCATGAAAATAACACCAAAAAATCACTTTATAAACTGGCAACAAGACCCTTTTGGGAACTATCTTGCTAGAATTGTCTTTCCTGAAAAAGTGACAGAATTTGGTATTGATGTTGAAATCATTGCAGATTTAATCACTATTAATCCATTTGATTTTTTTGTTGATGAGTATGCAGAAAATTATCCTTTTGAGTATAAAGATGATCTAAAAAAAGAGCTATCGCCATATCTGGAAATAACAGAAAAAGGCAAACATTTAAAAAAATTCTTAAAATCACTCGATTTAAAAAAACAGCCTATAAATGACTTCATAGTCTATCTTAACAGAAAAATATATGAGTACCTAAACTACACGATACGTCTTGAGGCAGGTGTACAAAAGTGTGAAGTAACCTTGGGAAACAAGCTTGGAAGCTGTAGAGATTATGCTTGGCTTTTTGTTCAGGTTTTACGTCACTTAGGATTTGCTGCAAGATTTGTATCTGGCTACCTAGTTCAACTCTCCGCTGATGAAAAATCACTTGATGGTCCTAGTGGTCCTGAAGAAGATTTTACAGATTTACACGCTTGGACAGAGGTCTATCTACCGGGTGCAGGTTGGGTTGGACTTGATGCAACTAGCGGTCTTTTTGCCGGTGAAGGTCATATTCCCCTTGCATGTACTCCATCTTTTGAGTCTGCACACGCTATTGAAGGATTGAGCGATAAGTGTGAAACAGAATTTGAATACTCAAATACAGTTACTAGAATATTTGAATCTCCTCGTGTTACCAAACCATATAGAGACGAGCAATGGGATGCTATCTATAAGCTAGGTTTTGATGTAGATAGAGAGCTAAAAGAGAATGATGTTCGTCTTAGTATGGGTGGAGAGCCCACTTTTGTATCTATAGATGATATGGAGTCGGCTCAGTGGAATACGGAAGCTGACGGGGAGCATAAGCGTGAATTGGCAGATATACTATCAAGAAGACTTTTAAAATCCTTTACTAAAGGCGGAATGCTTCACTACTCACAAGGGAAATGGTATCCGGGAGAGCCAATACCAAGATGGCAGACAGCTATTATCTGGAGAAAAGACGGAAAAGCCATCTGGAAAGATGCTTCTCTGTTTGCAGATATGAACAAAAGCTACTCTTACACCAATAAAGATGCAAAAAAATTCATAAAAACTTTAGCTTTAACATTGGGTGTTAGTGATCAAAACATTATGGATGCTTTTGAAGACCCTATTCATTATATTATGAAAGAAGCTGAACTTCCTATTGATTTTGATCCTCTTAAATGTGACTTAAAAGACTCTTTACAACGCAGAACCATTGCCAAAGTTTTAAGCCAAGGCTTAAGCAAAAGTGTAGGCTATGTTTTACCTCTAAATTATGGTGAAACTTCATGGATAAGCTCTGCTTGGGAGTTTAGACGTGGAAATCTATTTTTAATTCCCGGAAATTCTCCTCTAGGTCTTCGTCTTCCTATGGACTCTTTGATAGAAAACCCGGAAGAAGAGCATACACCTCATCATGAGCCTGACCCGTTTAAACCGACACCAAAACTTAAAAAGTTTATCAAAAAAGCCAAAAAACGCTGTGAAAAAGTGGAGACGATGAAGATTAAAAACGATCCAGATGCCATCTTTGTCAGAACTGCATTAAATATTGAAATTAGAGATGGAAAACTCTATATCTTCTTACCGCCTCTAAATCATACAGATGCCTTTTTAGACCTCATAGCTTCCATAGAAGCAGTAGCTAAAAAACTGGATATAAAAGTGGTCTTGGAAGGTTATGAACCGGCTCACGACTTGCGTCTTGATACTATAAAAGTTACTCCAGACCCCGGTGTTATAGAGGTAAATATTCAACCCGCAACCTCTTGGCAAGAGCTGACGGATAATCTCTTTACACTTTATGAAGATGCAAAACAATCACGTCTTGGAACTGAAAAATTCATGCTTGATGGAAAGCATACGGGAACAGGTGGAGGAAATCACGTTACAATAGGTGCTTTAAAACCAGAAGACAGCCCACTTCTTAGGCGTCCGGAACTTTTAAGAAGTCTGTTGACGTTTTGGCAGCATCATCCGGGTCTATCATATCTCTTCTCAGGTGCTTTTATAGGTCCAACTTCACAGGCACCTCGTATAGATGAAGGACGATTAGAAAATCTTTATGAACTAGAGATAGCCTTTTCACAGATACCAGAAAACGGTGAAGTTCCTTTCTGGCTTACAGATAGACTATTTCGCCATATGCTTACAGACATCACCGGAAATACTCACCGCTCTGAATTTTGTATAGATAAGCTGTATTCTCCGGATTCTAGCTCTGGAAGACTTGGTATCTTAGAGCTTCGTGCTTTTGATATGCCGCCACACTCCAAGATGGCACTATTACAGATGTTACTTGTAAGAACTCTGACTTCACTGTTTTGGAGAAAACCTTACAAGCATAAACTTGTACGATGGGGAACACAGTTACATGATAAGTTCTTGTTAGAACATTATGTAAAAGAGGACATACGAGATATTGTTGAATTTTTAAACAATGAAGGCTACCCTTTTGAACTTGACTGGTTTGATCCGTTTTTTGAGTTTAGATTTCCTCTTTACGGGATGGCAACGGTTGAGAATTTTCACCTTGAGCTTCGTGCAGCTATTGAACCTTGGCATGTACTTGGGGAAGAGAGCGGTTCGCAAGGAACTGCACGTTATGTTGACTCTTCACTAGAGCGTGTTCAGATAAAAGTGACAAACTTCACACCAGAGAGATATACTCTTACATGTAACTCTGTAGCCATACCTCTAAGCCCGACAGGAGTAGAAGGAGAGTTTGTAGCAGGTGTAAAATATAAAGCTTGGCAGCCTTGGTCTGCACTTCACCCTACTATAGGTGTTGATACCCCTTTGGTTTTTGATGTTGTAGATAGGTGGAATCAGCACTCTATCGGGGGTATGACCTATTATGTTTCACATCCCGGTGGACGTACTTATGACTCATTTCCCGTAAACTCTTATGAAGCAGAATCACGACGTATCAGCAGATTTTGGGATTTTAATCACACCCAAGGAGAAGTTGAACATATTTCAGCGGCATCAATACAGCAGAGCATGAATGATGTAAATGGTGCAAAAAGAGCTATTGTATCAAAGGGCAAAGAGAAAAAACGTTTCTATTTTCAAGAAGTTGCACAGAGCTTAGAGTATCCAAATACACTTGACCTGCGTCGAAAGTGGGCAAAGCAGTAGATGCAGATTTTCGATAACTACACTTGCGAATCATCTTTTGATGAAGTTTTTGATGAAAATGGCAATATCAGAGAGTGCTGGAGAGATATTTTAAGTGATATTGAAAGTGCTACTTTAAAGACACTTCAAAAAAAGCAAGAGGAGATAGATTGGCATTTTGAGGATAACGGGGTAACATACAACACATATGACAGAGTCGATGGAGAGACTACCCGCTCTTGGAGTCTTGACCCTATTCCTTTTGTTATTGCTCAAGATGAGTGGATAGAGATAAAAAAGGGGTTAAAACAGCGTGCAAAACTTTTCAATCTCATCTTGAAAGATTTATACTCAAATCGAAATCTAATAAAAGACAATATCATACCAGCAGAGGTTATATACTCTCACAAAGGTTTCTCTAGTGAGGTTTTTAACTTTGGAGATAAAGAAAATTTCAATTTATACTTTTACGCAACGGACATCGCAAGAGGTCCAGATGGAAAGATGTGGGTAATCAACGATAAGACACAAGCACCCTCCGGTCTTGGATATGCGATAGAAAACAGACTTACTATGAATATTATATCTAAAGAGCTGTATCCAAATATCGCTATAAACAAACTATCTGCGTTTATTAAAGATTTTAAACAGATACTAAATGAGCTTACAGATTCAGATATATCAACAGCAGCACTTTTAACTCCCGGACCTCATAATGAGACATATTTTGAACACTCATATCTTAGCTCTTATCTTGGTATAAACATGGTTCAAGGAGATGACCTTCTTAGTAAAAACGGCTCATTATGGCTTAAAAGTTTAAGCGGTCTAAAAAAGATAAATACCCTTTTAAGACGTGTAGATGATAGATATTGTGACCCTTTAGAGCTTAAAAACGACTCCAGATTGGGAGTTGCCGGTATGGTTGAGTCTATGAGGCAAAATAACCTAAATATGATAAATCCCATAGGAAGTGCCATACTGGAAAATACAGGTCTAAATCCATTTATGGAAAAAGTTTCACAATATTTTTTAAAAGAGAAGCTAATCCTTCCACAGATAGCTACTTGGTGGTGTGGACAGAAAAAAGAGTTGGATTTTGTACTTGAAAATTTAGAGACTCTCATAGTAAAAAAGATAGATAAAACTGAAAATATACAGGTCTATTTTGGTAAAAAAATGTCTCTATATGAGCGTGAAAATTTACGTACTTTACTGCTAAAATACCCAAATCAATATGTTGCACAAGAAGATGTTGATTTTTCTACTGCTCCTTATTATACTCAAAACACTATTGAGCCTAGAAATGCGGTAATCAGAACATTTTGTCTTAAAAAAGATGACTCTTACTCGGTTATGAATGGAGGCTTGGTCAGAGTATCAAATGTAAAAGATACCCTCTTGGTCTCTTCAAGTAAAGGCGGTACGAGTAAAGATTTATGGATTTTGGGAGAAGATGAGAAATCTCCTATAAACTTTTTTGACTATCTCCCATACAGTGAGACTTCAATAGATGAGATACCGACACCTAAAGCCGAAAACCTATTCTGGCTTGGCAGATACCTTGCACGATGTATCTCTACAACAAGATTAATCTTACATGTAATCAAAAAGATAACCAATTATTATAGATATGAGGTAGCAACATCAAAAGAGTCACAGAAGATTTTACAGAACTCTTTAACACATATGACTATGAGCTATCCCGGATTTTTAGACACTAAAAACAGAGAGAGTTTGGAAATTTTTCCTATGTTAGAGATAACATCTATCATAAAAGAGACTATGCGTTCAGGCTCACTCTCATTTACGATGTCGATGCTTTCAAATACAAATCTAAATCTAAAAGATCTATTGACATTTGAGTCAAGTAAACTGTTTGAGAAGATGCAAAAAGAGTGGCATGAGTTTATAAACAGACAAAACGATCCTACAACAGTAGTAGCTAAAGAGCTAGATAAATTCTTAATCTACCTTGTAGCATACAAAGAGCTTGTTAGTGAAAGTATCTTTAAAGAGCAGGGTCTTATCCTTTATGAGATAGGCTGTAAGATTGAAAACTCTCTACTGCTTATCTCAAAAGCTAGATCAATGCTGTGTCTAAAACTAGATAAAGCTACGAGTTATGACGTTTTAGAGGGCATGTTAAACTCTATAGGCAGCTTCAACGCATACAGAGCCCACTATAAAAGCTCCTTAACATTAGAAAATATGGTAGATTTTCTCATCTTAAATACTCAATTTCCAAAATCATTAACATATATAACAGATGAGCTTTTAAAAGAGTTTCAATCTCTGCCAAAAGCAAAAGAGTCTCTATCCACTTACGAAGAGCCAATATCAAAAGCTCAAACTTTACTAAAAACAGCCAATATTGAAAATCTGCTTCTCACATCAGATGAAGATGGAATATACAGCAATCTTGATGAGATTTTAACATCTCTGTCCGAGTTGTATTTAGAGTGTTCAAATGAATTTTCAAATACCTATTTTTCACATTATGACGAGTAAACATGACCTATAATATCTATCATCAAACCAAATTTAATTATCAAAGTCTAGCTACCTTCAGCCATAATATAGCAAGATTAAAACCCAAAGATACAGCATATCAGAAGCTATTGGATTTCACTATCAAAATCTCTCCTGAGCCTTATGAGTCGCATGAATTTACAGATATGTTTGGAAATTTAAACTCTCATACGCTTATACGTGAACCACATCAATCATTAGAGGTTATAGGAAAATCAAAAGTAAAAATTTTTCCGCAACTCATAGATAATCATATACACTACATAAAATCAAACTCAATAACTTATAAAAAAGCGATAGAGCGTTTAAGCAAATTTCAACAGAGTGATTTACATGCAAAACAGTTTCTTTTTGAATCAGAGCTAATCCCGATAGGCTCTACTAGAATAGCCGATTATACTCTTGAATCATTTCATAAAAACAGAGATATTTTTGAAGCATCTTATGAGTTTATGCAACGCATATATAGTGATTTTGAATTTCTATCTGGTTTTAGCGATATAACCACTCCCGTAGAAGATATATTTGAAGCAAAAAAAGGGGTCTGTCAAGATTTTGCACAGTTTGCCATATCTGCACTTAGAACTATCGGTTTACCTGCAAAATATATGAGTGGATATATAGAGACTCTGCCTCGAGAAGGAGAAGAGAAACTTTTTGGAGTAGATGCCTCACACGCTTGGTTTGCACTCTATATACCAAATGCGGGATGGGTTGAATTTGACCCTACAAATAATCTTATCCCGCGTGAACAGCATATACTTTTGGGTTCAGGTAGAGATTATCATGATATTTCACCGTTAAAAGGGGTTGTTATGAGTAGTGGAAACAGTGAACTTAGCGTTATGGTTGATGTACGAAGAGAAGAGATACAGAGTATGCAGAGCCAAATGCAGAGTCAAACGCAGCAATAATTTAAAGAAGGAGAAATCAGATGAATATGGAAACTCACTGGATACACCAACTTAAAAATAACTCTCATATAGGTATCTTGGTAGTTGATAAAAATAGAAAAAATCTATTTGTAAATGATGCTCTTTGTAAGATGTTTGGATACGATAGAGAGACTCTCTTGGGTACAGATGCGGAGATATTTCATGTAAATCATGAAAGCTTTTTAAGATTTGCTGAGTTAGCCTTCAATGCTGTATTAAAAGGTGAAGCTCTAGGTATAGATTATCAGTTTAAACATAGTGACGGTTCACTATTTTGGGTGCATATAGCAGGTGACCCTATACAAGAGACGAATGAAATTCTATGGAGCATGGTTGATATTACCAAAAGAGTAGAGGCACTTGAACGAGAGAAGAGACTCTTAAAAGAGCTTGAAGAGACAAATTACAACACAAAACAGTATTTAGAAGCTATAGATAAAATCGGCATAGGTCTGTTTGTTGTTGATGAAAACTATAATACAAGATATATGAACAAGACTATGATTAGCTGGTTTGGCAATCAAATCGGCAAAGTATGTTACTCTGGTGTAGCAGGGCTTAGTGACCCCTGTCCATACTGTAAACTTCATGAAGTTATAGATAAAAATCAAAAAGTCACTTATGAACCCACAACACCAAACGGTGAATCATTTGAAATTGTCGCAACATCAATAAAAAATTCTGACGGAACAGTAAGTAAAATGGAGTTTATAAGAAACGTAACAGCTCAAAAAGAGGTGCAACGCAGATTGCAAAAAGAGAAAGAGAGATACAACTATCAAGCACACCATGATGCACTTACAGGACTTCCTAACAGAATTCTATTTACAGACAGACTTTCTCAAGCTATGAAAAAAGCAAAAAGAGCCGACTCAAAAGTTGCTCTTTTTTTTATAGACCTTGACCATTTTAAAGAGATAAACGACTCTCTTGGACACGATATAGGTGATGAAATACTACAAGTAGTCACAAAAAGACTTCATAAAAGTATAAGAAAAGAGGATACTCTTGCTAGACTTGGAGGAGATGAGTTTACCGTAATATTGGAAAATTTATCAGATACTAAAGATATTTCTATAGTTGCAGACAATATCTTAAATACTCTATCTCAAAGCATAGATATAGATAATCATAAACTATATGTATCTAGCAGTATAGGTATAAGCGTATTTCCAGATGATGGGGATACAACCAAAGATCTCTTAAAATTTGCAGACTCTGCAATGTACAAAGCAAAAGATGAAGGTAGAAACAACTATCAATTTTATAATGAGTCTATGACAGAACTTGCATTTGAGAGAGTTTTAATGGAGGCTAGTTTAAGAGAAGCCTTGCAAAAAGAGGAGTTTGTAGTCTATTATCAGCCACAAATGGATGCTGTTGAAGATAAAATAGTTGGAATGGAGGCATTAGTTAGATGGAAACATCCCAAGATGGGCATAATATCTCCTGCAAAATTTATCCCACTAGCAGAATCAACAGGACTTATTGTTGAGATTGATAGATTTGTTATGAAAACAGCTATGAAACAGATTGGGCAGTGGTACAGAGCTGGTTTAAAACCCGGTATCTTAGCCATGAATCTTGCAGTTAAACAACTTCAAAAAGAGGACTTTATTGAAGTATTTCAATCTATTATGAGTGACACCGGCTCTAAAGCAGAGTGGCTTGAACTAGAGGTTACAGAGAGTCAAATTATGAAAAATCCTCAAAAAGCCATCAAAATACTTCAAGAGATTAGTAAAATTGGCATTGAACTAGCTGTTGATGATTTTGGAACAGGATACTCATCTTTGGCATATCTGAAAAAATTTCCGATTAACAAACTAAAAATTGATCAAACATTTGTAAAAGATTTACCTAAAGATGAAGAAGATGTAGGAATTGTAAAAGCTGTCATAGCACTAGCCAAAGCACTTAATTTGAAAATTATAGCAGAAGGCGTGGAGACTAAAGAGCAGAAAGATTTTCTCATAAATAACCAATGTCACAATATACAAGGATACTTCTACAGCAGACCTGTAGAAGCAGATGAACTTGAAAAAAAGTTTTTACGCACTAGTGATTAAAACTACTCTACTATAACCTGATGAATTTTAGCATTTACTATGGCTAGAAGATCTCTGTTGCTCTCTTGCGTCTGTGCTTGTACGGTGCTGTCTTCATCTTTAAGAGTTTCAATGATAGTGTCTATATCTTGAATAATACTTAAAGTAACATCTTCATCTTTACCAAATCTTATTCTAAAATCTGCTCTCTCAACAAGTTTACCAAATCTTATAAAAGCGTCAGAATTGTTTTTGTGTTCACGTTCTGATAGTGTTCCCCATATTTCACGAATTAAAGAACGGGCTTTATCTATCAACTTATAATCAATATCTATATCTGCTATCGATTTAAAAAGTGCATGAAGCTCTATAATCTCTCCAAAAGCTTCTGTATCTATACCGTGACGTGAGATAATGGCACTCTCTCTGGCGTTAGTTAAAATATCTAAGATGTTGGATTCATGTTCTCCAAGAATAGCTACATGTAAAAAATCCTTTGCATCTGTATATTTCAACTCAATATCAAGCTTTTTATACATATCTAAACCGGCATTTTTATCAACATCAATAATCTTATCATACGCTTTTAGTATCTTATACAGAGTTGTCTCTGTTCGTTCTAAATATCTTCCTAACCAGTAAAGGTTTGTTGCCACATTTGCTGTTACTAACTGCTCCATATTATAACTCCATCACCCAAGTATCTTTAAAACCGCCACCTTGTGAAGAGTTTACCAAATAGTTACCCTCTTCAAGTGCATAACGTGTCAATCCGCACTGCCATACTTTAATATCTTCTGCCATAACAACATAAGCTCTAAAATCTGCTTTTCTACTATGTAAATCACCACTTAGATAACACTTTTCATCATAAAACTCTATAAGCTCTTGAGCGATAAAGCGTCTTGGATTTGCTTTGACAATTGTCTTTAAGTCCTCTATCTGAAGTGCAGTCATCTCATGACCGAACAAGACACCATATCCACCGGCTTCTGCAACATCTTTTATAACAAGTTTTTCCATATTGTTAAATACATACTCCATATCTTCTTTAAAATATGGAAGATATGTCGGTGCATTTTTTAAGATAGGCTCTTCTGATAGATAGTATTTAATCATCTTAGGAACAAAGTAGTATATTCCTTTATCATCAGCCACTCCATTACCTATGGCATTCATCAAAGCGACATTACCGCTAAGATAAGATTCAACAAGACCCGGCACACCTATAAGACTGTCTGGATTAAAAAATTTAGGATCGATAAACTCATCATCAGTTCTTCTGTATATAGAACCTACTCTAACTAGCTTACCGTTGTAATTTTTAAAATATACCTTTTTATCCACTACGGTAAGCTCATGAGGACGAACAAGCTGTGCACCGGATTTTTCTGCTAAATAACTATGCTCATAATACGCAGAGTTAAAGCGTCCCGGAGTAAGTACGACATTTATACCGCCCGTATTTACATAATCCATAGACTCAGCAATATAATTAGGATACGCTTTTATAGGCTCTATCTTTAAATTTTCAAAAAAATCCGGGTATATTTTTCTGTATGTATCACGAATAGACAGAGGATAACTAGACCCGCTAGGAACACGGAGATTATCTTCTAAGATAACCCACTCATCATCTTTTGAGTCTTTTACCAAATCTATACCGTTTATGTGAGCTCTAATTTTTTGCGATGGAGAGAAACCTCTGAACTCTTTTAAATATCCAGCCGCCTCTTTTACAAAAGTTTCAGGAATAACACCCTCTTTTACTATTTTAGCATCTGTATATAAATCTTCTAAAAAGAGATTTAAAGCCTTAACTCTCTGCTGAAGTCCTCTGTCTATCTTGGCAAACTCTTTTTTAGAGATAATTCTAGGAATAACATCAAAAGGCAGAGACTGCTCAATAAAATTTCCATCTTTGTATAGATTGAAATTGACGGCAAATTTATCCATATAAGTCTTAAATTCATCAATTTTACGTCTGTCTTGTTTTGAATAAATCTCCCAAAACTTCTCATGTAGAGCTGTTTTCTTCTCTAACAATTGACACCTCCAATATAAATTACCTTTATTATATGTATTAATTAGTTTAAATGTTATTAAAAAGAGAGAATTAACTGCAAAACTTATGCAAGATGAGTGAAAATGAGCTATCATTACAGATGCCATTTTTACAACGTTTACAGAGTGCTATGATACTGAAAACACCTATGCACACACACTATGAATCAGATATAACACAACAACTTCATAAAACATTTTATGAAGCCATACAAAACAGCGACATAGAAAGTTTGGATAATTTAATCAGAGATGGTTTTGATATTGATTTTCATACCGCTACTTATCTTCCACCACTTATATACTCTATAATTCATAAAAAACCAGATATTACTCTATATCTATTAAATCACGGTGCAGATGTAAATATAGCTACATCCAAAGGTGATAGTGCATTACATGTAAGTATTAAGTTGCAATACTTTGAGATGATTGCACTCTTAATAAATTATGGTGCAAAGATACCGGATGCAGATAATATAAGCGATGATAAAGTTTTAGACTATATCAAGAGCCTACACCTTTCACAGATACCGGATGAGCCATGTTATGTTAGTGCAAAAAAAGCGAACATAATAAGACTATCTCTTACATGTAACGCAGATAAAAAGCTCTTTCACTCAACCCAACATGGATATAATCTACTACATTTAGCCGTATATAGCAGAGATATAGACACGGTTGTCTATCTGCTAAATAAAAAAATCAATATAGACTCTACACAGAACAACTCAGATACAGCCTTAAGTATAGCGGCAAAATTCAAAGACGCTACAGAGCTTGTATCTGTGTTGATAAAAAGAGGAGCGACATTAGAACATAAAAATTCAAACTTACAGACACCTCTGTGCATAGCCTTATATCATACAAATGCAAAAACAGCTAGGCTTCTTATGGATAATGGAGCCAATGTTAATACCGCATGCAATCTTCACACACCACTAACTCTAACACACAACGCAATCATAAAACACCCTGACAAGGCAGATGATTTTAGAGTTATCGAGACAGAGTTGCTCATAAAAGGTGCTCATGTAAATATCCCCGTAAATGCTCTACGTTGGACTCCACTATATATGACAATATCAAAAATGCAGACACACATCTTAAAACTGCACCTAGAGTTACTGATTCAGCTAGGTGCCAAGATTAATTATCTTGATACAAACGGGCGTACCACCTTGATGATAGCCTCTTCACTCGGACGTTATGAAGCTGTTAATATCTTGATAAACAACTATGCAAAGATAAACCTGCTTGATAAATTTGGCTGGAGTGCTTTGATGTTTAGTGTCTATTATAACCACTATAAAGTTTCAAAACTACTGCTAAGCAGAGGGGCAGATGTAAATCTATCCTCACAACAAAATCTTAACGCAATAAAGATAGCCAAACAGCACAAAAGAGAGAAAATCATAACACTTCTTCTAAATTATGGAGCTAAAGAGGAAGAAAATAGGGAATAATAATTGCTTTACATGTAAAAATTTATATACAAAGATACTTTATGAAACACTCAATTTTTCTACTACTGATTTTTACTCTAAATCTATTTGCAAAGCCCTATATTGCTATCATAAGTGGTCCGTTTGAAGATGTTTTATTTGATATAACTCAAGATTACGACAGACAAATCAGTGCGGTAGGATTCTCCCAAAACTACAGACAAGATACCGACTCAAATACCGCTTATACATCTGCATTTGACTATTTAGACTCTATAAGCTCCAACAAAGGAGAGCAACTTCATCTAATACGCCTTGACTCAAAAGCCAAAATAAGTTTCAATTTTTTAAATAAACTTCCTAGATTTAACCGTGGCGTAAGCGTTATAAAAAGTCGTGACAACGGCTACTTTATCGGTGGATATACTCAAGATGGAAAGTTACTTTTACTGAGGCTATCAAGTGGTGGTTCGATAATATTTCAGAAACAATTTGGAACTAAAAACTACGACAGAATGAATCGCCTTGTAGCTCTTCGAGACGGTGGTGTTTTAGCTGTCGGCTCATCTATGACCTCAAGAAGCAGAAAAGATGACAGATACACTCAAGGTATAGGATTAAATGACATCTACTTGACACGTTTTAATCAAGAGGGAAATATCATCTGGAGTAAAAAGTACGGTACAAGAGCAGACGATAGAGCAATAGATGCAACAGAAGCTTTTGACGGTACTCTTCTTATCTTGGCAAACACTTCACAAGGCTCTACCCAAGATATAACATTGATGCGTCTTAGTGAAGAGGGAGACAAGATATGGCTACGCCGATACAGATCAAAAGGCGTACTAAATGCCCATAGACTCATCACTCTTAGAGATAATAATTTTTTAACTTCTATCAGCTACTACGATTCAAAACATGCTCAACAGACAAGACTTATAAAATTTGATTTACAAAAAAATATACTCCAAGAGTGCAATATAACAACAGAAGGTACAAATATCCTAAGCGACATAAAAGAGCGTTCAAATGGAGCTATAGTAGGAGTTGGTCACCGTAATACAAGATTGAAAACAGAGGCTATGGCAATTACACTCGATAATCATCTCAAACCTATATGGAAACGTTTTTTTGATAACTTTGAACGTTCAACATTTCATGCACTAACACTGCTTCATAATGGAGACATAGCAATAGCGGGAGAACTCATCAAAAAAGGTGCAGAGATAGCAGATATGTGGGTAATAAAGCTACATCGTGACGGCTCAACACTACAGATAAGCCCAGAAAAAGGTTCACTGTATTATGAGTTATTAAAAACATTTGCCAAAGAGATAAGAGATGGAAAAATATCTATAGATGAAGATTTAACAATCAAGCTTACAGATACGAAGCTGAGATTTAAAGCTGGAAAATATCTTTTGACTCAAAAACAGTTCTCATTTTTACACCACTTTAATAAAAAACTTATCACCTGCCTCTATCCATATAGAGATAAGATAGACAGCTTACATGTAAATGGACACAGCTCTAGCGAATGGGGCAGTTTAAGTGCTGAAAATTCCTATCTAAAAAATATGAAACTCTCTTCAAAACGTGCTTTTGAAGTTTTAAAGTTTATGTACAATGACCACCAATTAAAACAGTATAGAAAATGGTTAAGTACGATACTAAGCAGTGACGGACACAGCTACGCTAAACGAATTATGAAAAAAGATGAAGATAGAGAAAATTCAAGAAGAGTCAATTTTAAGATACAGATGAACCGATAGGCTAAACTATCGGAACATAAAAGACTATCCGCAAGAAGGAACATTTCCTGAATCACTGCCATACATATGCAAAAACGCTCTTAAGTGCGGTGCATATTTTTTAAACTTTTTGCTGCCAAAGAACTTCTCACCCTTTGTCCCTTTATGTACGGCTTTTATACCGGCTCCATCGTCTGCAAACAGTGCATTCCACCCAGCTTGAGACTTTAAAACTGCACCTTTAGTACCGTTACCGTGACATTTCTTACAGTTTTTAAGGTAGGCTCTTTGCCCCTTTTTAACACTGCCATCCGCATTTGCCGCAGTGCTTAACGCACCTAAAACCACCAATGAAGATAAAATAATTGAAGTGCTTTTTTTCATATATTTTCCTTTTCTAATATTTACAATTCTTATAATACAAGAATTGCATTTAAATCATAATTAATTATTTAAACTAGCTTCATTACGCATACCGTCTTGACGGATTTTACGATATGCTTTACGTAACATCAGCTCTAATTCATCTTCGTTTACATGTAAAGTATTACATATTACACTATCTGATACGGTCGCCTCTTTCATGATAAAAGCTCTTAACTCTTTTTTTGTCAGTCTTCTTTTAATAGAGGCGTAAAGTGCTTTCTCATCACTTGTTATATCAAAATCTTCACATCCATATATTGTCACCAAGGTGTCGTGTATAGATTTTGTACTATGATACTGTCTCCATAGTGAGTTATCTAACATCTACGCTATCCTCGTGAGTATTTCTCTTAAATCTCTGTTTTGAACTACTATCGTTGCCTCTTTTTTTAAGACATCCTTAGCACAAAAAGCGACACGTGTTTTGGCATGAGCAAACATGCTTAAATCATTTGCACCATCTCCGACAACCATCGTTTCTGCTTCACTAATACCCAAAAGATTTTGAATTCTTATCAACATATCACCTTTTGAATAGTTAAACATCATATCACCGCCTACAAGCCCACTAAGAGTACCGTCTTGTCTTACATGTAAAACATTTGAAAAGTCAGCATCAAATCCTAGCTTATCTTTTGCATACGAAGTTGCAGTTCTAAATCCACCGCTGAAACAGACGACTTTCATCCCCTTTTTCTTAAGTGCCTCTATAGTATCTTTTGCTCCATTCATATATGGCAAGGAGTGAGAAATCTCTTCTACTTTAGAGTATTTAAGCCCTTTTAAAAGTCCAACTCTCTCTTGAAGTGATTCAAAAAAATCAAGCTCTCCAGCCATTGCACGTTCAGTAATGGCACTAACACGCTCACCAATTCCCAACTCTTGGGCAAAAAAATCGATAGTTTCTCCATCCATCAAAGTTGAATCAAAATCAAATACACATAGTTTCATTTTTTTCCTTTATATGTGTAAAATATCGCAATTATAGCTAAAATTCTAGCTATAATATCAGACTTAATTTTAAAGCAGAGGGTGAAAATTGTTTGAAACATTGATTAAAAAGTTACAAAGTGGCAGTTATATCACTTTAGAGACCACGCCTACACACTCGGCACAGTTTAAACCTACCATAGATAAGATACAAGAGTTAGGACTAGATAAACTTGTTGACGGTTTTAGCACAACAGACAACCCTCTTGCAAAATTAAAATATAACTCTCTGTTTGCTGCACAGATGTTGCAAAAACGCTTTAATAAACCCGTAATCGCCACAATGAGTATGCGTGACCGCAACCGTATAGCTCTGCAATCAGATATGCTTGGAGCAAATGAAGCTGATGTTCGTGCCATTTTGGCACTTACCGGTGACAGTGCAAAGATTTCAGATCAACCTCATGCAAAAGGTGTATTTGAGAGTGATAGCACCCTGCTTTTAGATATGATTACCTGCTTTAATAGTGGAATTGATTATGCCGGTAAACCTCTTACATGTAAGCCTGAAAATATCTACCCTTTTTCAGTCATAAACTCTTTTGCAAAAAATCCAAAAACACTTCTTAAAAAGATGCAAAAGAAGATACAGCACAGATCAGTAGGTATCATTACTCAACCCGTTTATGATACACAAAATGCACAAGACTTACTAAATCTTTTAGAAGAAGCACACAAAGACAGATCACACAAAAGCGAACTTATTTTAGGTATTTTTCCTATAACAAAACTGCGTACCGCACAGTTTTTATCTTCTCATGTACCCGGAATACATGTACCCTCTTATTGGTTAGAGACCCTGCGTGATGCACACGAAATCTCACCAGAAGCCGAATACAAGGCAGGTTTTGCACTAAGCAAACAGCTCTTTGAAGATATAAAAAAGTTACACCCAAAGATACATTTGATGACTGCAAATCAGTTTAATGTTGCCAAAGATATTCTCTTATGATATAATGTCGGCATCAAAACAAAATCTTATTAACTTTACTTCAAAACAATCTCTGCTAAAGTAAAAAATTTACAAAAAGTTAAGGTGCTTCATGAGCGAAAATACTCCTCGCAAAAACTACAAAAAATCTAATGGACGAACACATACGCCTGTAAAAGGTCACAGTATTGAAAAACTACGTACAATGCCACTTGATAAGTTGGTCGATATTGCTATTGAGTTAAAGATAGAACATCCAAATGAACTTATACGTCAAGACTTGATATTTGAGATACTAAAATCTCAAGTTGCCCAAGGAGGTTTCATCCTCTTTACCGGTATCTTGGAAATTATGCAAGACGGGTATGGCTTTTTACGCTCTATAGATCAAAGTTTTAGTGACTCAATGCACGATGCTTACGTATCTAGTACACAGATAAAACGTTTTGCTCTTCGTAATGGTGACACGGTAACAGGACAGGTTCGTCCTCCAAAAGAGCAAGAGCGTTACTATGCACTTTTAAAGATAGAAGCTATAAATTATCTTCCGCCTGAAGAGAGCAAAAAGCGTCCTCTATTTGAAAATCTTACCCCTCTTTATGCACTAGATCAACTTGTTTTAGAGTACGACCCAAAACAGCTGACAGGACGCATGATGGATCTGTTTTCACCTATCGGTAAAGGTCAACGTGGCTTAATTGTTGCACCTCCACGCTCTGGTAAGACAGAACTTTTAAAAGAGATAGCTCACGGTATAAGCAACAACCACCCAGAAGCGGAATTGATGGTTTTACTTGTAGATGAACGCCCTGAAGAGGTTACGGACATGGAACGCTCTGTAAAAGGTGAAGTCTATAGCTCCACATTTGATATGCCTGCAAAAAATCATGTTAAAGTGGCAGAGATGGTTATAGAACGTGCCAAACGACGTGTTGAAGTGGGTAAAGATGTTATCATTTTACTAGACTCCATAACACGCCTTGCACGTGCATACAATACCGTAACTCCTTCAAGCGGAAAAGTTCTCTCCGGTGGTGTTGATGCAAACGCACTACACAAACCAAAACGCTTTTTCGGTGCAGCTAGAAATATAGAACACGGAGGCTCTTTAACGATTATTGCAACTGCTCTTGTAGAGACAGGCTCACGTATGGATGAAGTTATTTTTGAAGAGTTTAAAGGTACAGGTAACTCTGAAGTTGTGCTTAGTCGTAAAATTTCAGATAGACGTATCTACCCCGCTATTGATATATTAAAATCCGGTACTCGTAAAGAGGAACTTTTAATAGGTCCTGAAATCTTACAGAAAGTTTTTATACTTCGCTCTATGTTGCATAAACAAGATGATGAGGTTGAAGCACTTAAATTTTTATACAATACTATGAAGAAAACTGATACAAACAGAGATTTTCTTGAGAGCATGAACGAAAAGCAGTAGATGAGAGTCGGTGTTTTTGATAGCGGAATTGGTGGCTTGAGTGTTGTTAAGTCCTTAAAAGAGCATCAACTTTTTCATGAGATTATCTACTTTGGCGATACTGCCCGTGTCCCTTATGGTGTTAAAGATAAAAACACCATAGTACGCTACTCCCTAGAAGCCTTGGAATTTTTTAAAAACTTTGATATTGACCTGCTTATAGTTGCTTGTAATACGGTAAGTGCATACGCTCTTGATGAGATGAAAGCTCAAGCTGATTTTGATATAGTCGGTGTTGTAGAAGCCGGTGTTTTAGCAACTAAAAATGCTCTTAAAAATCTAAATTCAGAGGTACTTATCTTGGGTACCAATGCAACTATTCGCTCACAAGCTTACAAATTGGCTCTAAAAAAAGAGGGTTTTACAAACTTAACTTCTCGTGCAACAGGACTCTTTGTGCCACTTGTTGAGGAGGGAATATTTAGCGGAGACATATTGACAAGTACGATGAAACACTACTTTTGGGATTTAAAAACTCCAGATGCTATAATCCTTGGATGCACGCATTTCCCGCTTATTGAAAAAGAGATTAGCAGTTATTTTAAAAATACAAGCCGTATGATTCACTCTGGTGAAGCTATGGTTGAATACTTACATGTAAAATATAACCTCACCTCACTGTCAAAAGAGTGCGACATGAAGTTTTTTGCTTCTGAAAATCCTGAAGCCTTAAAAAAAATAGCACATAAGTGGTTGGCAATTTAAAAAAATTATTTTTTATGTTTATTATAAATATATAAGTAGTACAATAGTCTTAAACGGTTAAAAGGAGATATTATGAAATCGTTACTTTTAGGATCACTATTGGCTTTTACTGCAAGTCTGTTTATAAGTGGCTGTAGTGTAGAAGATACTGTAAAAGATATAGTAAAAGATAGCATCAAGGCAGATGTTATTTATGTTGTAAATGGTACATATGGCTCTATAAATGTTTCCGTTACAAGCCAACAAAATAGAACCGTATATGCTCACAATATGCAAGCAGAAGCATACGCTTTAAAAGACCACTCTTCATATACCGTAAGTTACAATTCAGCTCACTCAAAATCTTTCTCTTACGGTAGCACCTATCTTTATGCGGCAACAACGTGTAATAATAACGGATATGTGTATGATAAAGTTAATTCAAGCCGTGTACATGTTGTAAATTTAACAGGCTCAACATTTACAGACAATATCTACGTAATAGATGCAAATGGTGCATCATACACAATTACCGATAATGCAGGTGCATGTGGAGTAACTACTTCAAACCAGCTAGACAATATAGTAATAGGCAACGGCATGAGAATTAAGATAGGAAACGGTAACTGGGAACTTATAACAGGAATACCTACCGATATTGTCGCTATAGCAAATAAAGTAAAAATAGACATAGTTGTTTACACAACTAGTACGGGAACTATAGTGCCTATGGCAGGGTATGATGATCTGATATAGTTATGAGCTAAATAGTATGGTGCGTAAGGTCAGTTATGTTAAAATAGAGGCATTATTTTTTAAGGTTGTTTAGTGAGTGAGACATCAGAAGTATTAGCACGAAAATATCGTCCAAATAGTTTTCAAGAGCTTATAGGTCAAGACAGTATAGCTCAGACTCTCTCACTTGCACTCGATTCAAAACGTCTCTCTCACGCCTATCTTTTTTCAGGCTTGAGAGGTTCTGGCAAGACATCAACAGCTCGTATCTTCTCAAAAGCACTTATCTGTGACAACGGTCCAACCTCTAAACCGTGCGAGGTCTGTGCAAACTGTAAGATGGCGGCAGAGGGTCGTCATATGGACATCATTGAGATGGACGCTGCATCTAGTCGTAAGATAGATGATATACGTGATTTGATAGAGCATACAAAATACAAACCTGCCTCTGCCAAATACAAAGTCTTTATCATAGATGAAGTTCACATGCTTACAAAAGAGGCCTTTAACGCTCTGCTTAAGACACTAGAAGAGCCGCCTGAATATGTAAAATTTATCTTGGCTACAACAGACCCGCTTAAACTTCCAGCTACCATACTAAGCAGAACACAGCACTTTAGATTTAAAAAGATACCAGACAACAGTGTTGTACAACATCTAACTCATATATTAAATCTTGAAAATATAAAATTTGAAAATGAAGCTTTGGAGATATTGGCTCGTAGTGGCTCTGGAAGTCTTAGAGATACTTTAACACTACTAGATCAAGCCATCATCTACTCTAAAAACTTTGTAGATATAAATACTGTTACGGATATGTTGGGTTTAGTTGATCCAAAATCTATCTCGGATATATTTCACGCCATCTTTACCAAAGACAGAGCCAAACTTATAGAGTATGTCCAATCTTTAGCTGATTATGAAGCTGAAATGGTTGTTGATGAGCTTATCGCTTATCTAAAAGAGAGGTTATTTGCAAATGACCCTAAATACAGCACCTTAGTTTTAGAACGTTTTTTTAGGATATTAAGTGATTCAAAATCACTTTTTGCTATCAATGCAGATGGAAGTTTTGTGCTTTCACTGGTATTTTTCAAGATGTTAGAGGCTCTTCGTGTTAAAGAGATAGACCAGATGATAGAGTCTTTAGAAAAAGAGATAAAAAGACCCGCTAGTTTACATGTAAACAGCCAAGAAAAAGAGCCGCAAATACAAAATACTACACAAGAGACTCCAAAAGCACAACCAAAAGAGCAGACAATAACCAAAGAGATTCCAGATAAAAAAGTCAGCATGTTTGAGACTCTTGAAAATATGATAATGGATAGAAATGCAGAGCTTGGAAGATGTTTTACCAAACAAGTCAGCTTCATATCTTTTAGTGATAATACACTTATCTGGGAGAGCTGTGCGGATGATGAGTGCAAAAAACATCTGCGTAACGGGTATGGGGTTATTAAACAGTTTGTTCGTGAGATTTTTGGTATAGACACAAAGATAAAAGCACAACCTTGCTCCAAAACTACAGAAAAAAAAACTCCTGATTTTATAGAAAATCAACCACCTCAAAGTGCTTCGATGACTGAAGAGGTTGAAACTGGAAGCGGTAGTTGCGTAACAGGCTGCAGTGAAGATGACAAAAGCACAAAAGAGCTTGACGGAAACACAATCTTAGATGATCCGTTTATAAAAAAAGCAACTCAACTATTTGAAGCTACAAAGATAACCGTTCAATCTAAAATTTAACTCTTTTAGAGCTGTTCTTTCTCTTATTATCAAAAACAAAAGCTATAAAAACCATCTTTATAACTACAAATATCATCAGCATATATGAAAACAGTTTTACAAGAAATGAGATTTGTGAATCATATTTTAATATATGCAAGTGGGTTAAGATATAGTTAAAGTCATGATAGCCATCTACACCCAAAAATGAGTTTGCAGCACTTACATGTGAGCTTATATGAGCAGTGCTTATATACCAAGCTGTATATTGTAGAGAGAAACCTGTAAAAAAGAGTGCTATCAACCAAGGAAAAACCTGCTTACGTCTCTTATAATATACTCCTATACCAAATGGTAAAAGAACCTGAAACAGAGTGCCGTTTAACACCATAAAAAATTCTGGGCAGGGCAGGATATAACAGATACCGTGTCCAGCTTCATGAATCATTCCCAAAGTCTGATTTGAGATGAAAAAATATAGTGAAAATATCTGTTGCAAAGATGATGTGCCATGATAGTGACTAAACTCGTAAGGTTTGTATTTAATAAATAAAAATAGAAAAACTACAAATATAAGAGCGACTGATTTTCTTGCATTTGCAGAAAACAGCACACTCTTCATCTATCTAAACTTAACCAAAAACATACCGCTGAATTTTTTATCTCTATACACCTCTATACGAAATATTTTTCCATCTTTATCTATAGAGAAACGTTTTGGTATATCGTTATGATATATTTTCACATCTGTCTCAATTTTTTTGGAATTTGAGTAACCTATGATATTGACTCTAAAGCCTTTTTTAGAGCGTACTTTAAAGTATTTATCTACGCAGATTGTACTTCCCGTGGGGACATCTTTCACCTCTCCATCAACTAATAGTTCAAGTTTTTTTAGAGAATCATCATATCGAAAAAATTGAGGCGACAGAGAGGTAATGCTGTGATTTCCATAATGCAATTTATAAGAGTTACCCTCTTTTATTGCACAGATAAGAGGATTTTTAGATCTATATACGGTTCTGTCTTTATCAATAGGAAAATATCTAAGTTTACTTCTGATACCTTTTGTAGGTATGGTTATTTTCTCAAATAGCGTAACCTCATAATCTTCATTTATAACAGAGGCTATATCTTTTGGAGTAAGCTCAAAATTTCTACTAAACTTTATACCCATATAGTTCATATATGCCTCTAAAGCAAGAAGATGATAATAGACACGATAAGGCGTAGAAAACTCTTTTGTAGCTTCATTTCCAAAAGCTGGTTTTTTGTTATTGATAGCAAAATATGTTAATGATTTTGCCATCTCAACATCACCCTCTCTGGTTTTGGTATTATGCGTATGATAGCGATGCTCTTTATCTAGCAGATGCTCATTTACATGCTTTACTACATATTGAGATATTTTTAGCAGATCTTTATATGGTGAGTTAAAATCAAAAGTCGCTTGATCTATTATAGAACTCTGCCCCCATTTATAAGGGTTATGTAGTTTATCTATATATTTTTCACGATAAAAACCACTCCCATCATGCATATTTACAACTAAATCCACCTGCTTATCTGTGATGATGGATTTTATTCTCTGCACGATTTTATACTCCGGATCACTCTTTTTTAAAGTAGCAAATTTACGGTTCATATCTCCATATGGACCTCGAGAACGCTTTACTATGCTGTAAAAATTCAAATTTGGCACTACCCACACATTGCCTTTTGTAATCGTATAATGTGTTGCTAAAATAGTTGAAGCGTTAAAGCCACCCGGCTCATCACCTTGGATACCGCCTACAACCAAAAGTGTGGGATCTGAAACATTATTCTCTTTTTTTATAAGAGTAAAATCTAAAGCAAAAGCCAGATTTACCGTTACCGCCATAAGCAAAATTATTTTATAAAATCTCATTTTAACTATTAACCACCTTTATGTGCCAAGGCTCGTAACGAACACCTAGTTTATTGTTTTTATGATAACGAATTTTTACAAAACCCAAATCCATCAACCTCTTAAACTCATCCGTATCTTCAAAATCGTGTGTAAAATTTCTATATCCAAAACCAACTTTTCCAACATCAAAATCACCAACACCATGATAAGAGTAACCGGCAGGTGCTAGTGAGTTTGATGCTAAAGAGAGATTTCCATTGACTCTAAAAACCTTACCCAAAAAGAGATACATCTGCTTAATTACACCACGAACTCCAGATGTCAATATGATGGAGTCTCCTATCTTTTTACGAATAAGCTCATAGTGGGCTAGAGCATCTTCTTGATATAAAAAGTGACCGGTATGAGGTACTTTTTTCATCTCTTTTCTCTTAAATACCGTTGTTAAATCTTTAACAACCTTTTTACCTAAAAAGCCGTACTTACTAGCATCGAGAAAGAAAAGTTTTTCAAAAAGCTCTAACTCATCTTTTTGAAATTTTCCAACTTTTGAGTACCTTTTAGAGATTAGCAGTGCTTCATCAAAACTGATGATATTAAAATTACCATGTCCTACGATATACTGAACACGTTTTAAACGTGAAAAGAGTCTTGAAGCACATCTGTAATCAACCAAAGAGAAGTATATATCCTCTCTTATACTCTTAATCGGTGTGTGCATAGCAAGTAGTGTATTTGGTATAGCAACACTTGCCAATGAAAACTGCAAAAATCTTCTACGATTCATAATTTTCTCTTAATCAGATAGATAATATTCAACTGTAGATACTACCCTAATTTTCTTTATATGAGGATTATTTCTATCACGTTGCATTATACTAAACTGTCCCTGTCTTGCTCTTTTTATCTTTCCCAAAACAGAGTTAGAATCTTTCGCAAATTTTTGAGCTACTATACGAGCATTTCTTGTAGCTTCTTCTATCATTTGTGGTTTTATCTCATTGAGTCTAGTAAAGATATACTCACTGCGATTGTCATACTCATTGCCACTAAAAGCTATCCCCTTTTTCCCAAGTTGAGTTATATTATTCATAGCTTCTCTAACTTTTTTAACCTGTTTTGAATAGACTGTTATAGTCTCTCTTGCCGTATATCTATAAGCGACTTTTTGATTATTGTAAGATTGAGCTACTTTATCTTCTATAAACGGTTGAGATACCGTAATCTCATCAGCAGCTATACCTTGCATCTTTAAAAAATCCGTAATAATCTTAGAGTCATGGTCTAAATTGTCATATAATTTTTCTAAATCGTTTGATAAAGAGCGAAATTGAATAGGCCAGATAACAATATCGGCAGGATATTCACGCTCGGAGAGTCCTTTAACGCTGACAGTTCTTTCAAACATCTTATAACGAATAGCACTCTCACCTAAAAAATAACCCAAAACGCTTAGTCCAAGAAATAGAAACAGACCTAAAATAAAAGCACTTTGTCGAGTATGACTCATATATATCCCTTACATGTAAAAAGTATTTTTTTTACGATAAAACGTAAATATTGCACTTAAAAAGAGTAATAATACCATTATCATACGAGAAATATTATTAAATAGTGGAACTTGAATAGTTTTACGGTATCCAAAGTCGATATTAAAATAGATCTGATGATTAGCATCTATTATGATATTTGTATGAGGCTCTGTCCCTGCCGTAAGTGAAAACTCTGTTAATACATCATTAGTATCTGTTACATGTACACTATAAGTACCATCACTTAGATTATCAAATACATAATATCCATTATTTGTTATTTGCGTAGCAATAACATTATCATTACTATCATGCAGTTCTACGCTGACACTGTCAAAACCCACATCTGTTCCATCAAAAATACCGTTGTTATTTTTATCCCAATAGACACTATCACCTATCGATTTTCCTTGGATAACCTGAGTGCTAAAAGCTACATCACGAGAGGCACTGTCTGTTCTTATATTGTTATCAACATCATGTGCCGAAGCAGTTACCGTGTTAGTATGTATATCACCTTCATTTCCGCTGATTGTCTCTGTAAAGCTACAGCTATAGCTACCCGCTACTGCTATGCTTTGAGGTAAAATACAGCTGCCCTTGCCGTTAAGATTGCCAAATTTATCATCTATTAGTGAATCTAAGATGACATCTACCCCGCCACTGTTTTGTACTACTACACTATATATAACATCACCGCTTGGTGGCGTAACTGAATTTACATTTGCATACTTGGAGACATTGATATCTGATATAGCAAATCCGAAGTTAGCCTGAAGAAAGATTTGACCCGCACTGACACTAAAAGGTATCTGTGCACTAGTGCCTCCCGTATAGACATATCCGCCCTCAGGATCAAGAGGATTTACCACACGCCATGTCGGTTTTCCTCCATTGGTGTATATGATATAGTCTCCCGCAGCCAAACCATTGAAAAGGTATAGACCTGATGTACCATAGGTTGATATATATTTAGATGATTGTGTTGTGTCTATAATATTACCATTTTTATCGGCAAGAACTAGATTTACACTGTCAAGTCCGGGTTCTCCAGAGTCATAAGCTCCATTTCCATTTGCATCATAATATACAAGCAGTCCTGCCCAACCATTTGTGCCGTCTGTAAAGATAATACTCTCACTATCACTTGAAGTTGCTGTATTTCCATCACTATCTTGTGCTTTTGCTGTTACGGTATTTGTATGTGTATCACCCACATTATAACCAGAGAAATGTCGTGTAAATTTACAGCTGTAACTCTGTCCATGAAGCAGGTGCTTACCTATTTTACAATCACTAGGACTCTCTAAAGGATTAAACTTATCATCATCTATCGATATGATACTTATTTCACTACCGCCTGTGTTTGTAATCTCTATACTGTATGTCACATCACCACCAACTATACCAGCTGGAACTGCTGAAATATCAGAGCTTTTAGTAACAGTTATTTGTGGTTTAGAGTAACCAAAGTTGGCATTCAAATCTGATGTAGATGCAGATATTGTCGTGGTGTAGTTATAGTTTGCTGTTGTCAGCTTATAGCCATCAACAACATGTGCAATATCACTTACATGTACAATATATGTTCCCGCACTTAAATTTTCAAACAGATAAAATCCACCGTTGGATGTGACATGACTATCTACAACCATACCGCTCGAGCTGTCTATGAGATCGATACTGACTCCATCTATGCCTTTTTCATTAGCATCTAAAATACCGTTAGCATTTTCATCATCAAAAACCATCTGTCCAATTACAGAATCTCCAGCATCAATAACACGAACAAGTGCTTTATCTGAATCGTTTGAGCTATTACCTGCTCTATCAATCGCAGAAACAGTAACTTTATTTATATGTATAAAACCCGGTGCACCTGTTATATTTTCATCAAAGCTACAGCTATAACTTTGTCCAACAAATATCTCTTGAGGAAGAGTACAGGTAGAGCCGTTTATATGAGTTATATCGCCAAACTTATCATCTATCATGCTCGTTAGATTTACGTCCAATGTTCCATTATTATCAATCTTCACCGCATAAGTTACAGCACCATCTGAAGTAGTGACAATATTTCGATTAACAGATTTGGTAACTTTGATATTTGATTTTTCACTTGCCATTACACCCACTCTAGCTTTGGCAATATAATCATTAAGCTTATTAAGTCCATCTTTACCGTTTCGTCCACTATCTATTGCACCCGTTGCATTAGGGAGTGACGCGTATTTGAGCTCTATGTCATTATAGTAGGTTTTAGTTGGATCAACCGAAGCACTAATTTTTGCTTGGTAACTAAACTCATAAATACCATAACTTTGTGGAAACATTGCACTATTAGCATAAAGCGTACGACCATTTTGTGTAAGATGTGCATTCACTTCTGAACCGGGAATAAAATCTATACCTACCGGCAAGGTATCGGTAAAATTCAAATCATACGCATCTGAGAGAGATAAACCTGCATGATTGACTTTAACATGATAGGTAATAATATCATTAATCGTTTGTGTAGAAGGGCTTACCGTTTTTTCTATAATCAGATGAGGCTCAACCACTTCAATAGGAATACCTTGATAACCACTTGCTGCTTGATTCGTATCAAAATAGACACGATTTCCAGTATAATCAAAATAGACAGGTGAGCCACTCACGCCATCATCACTTTCTCCATTAACTAAAATAGTACCGTTATAATTAGCTAAGACATTATCTACCCTAACAGTAAGTTTAACATCAATATAATCATCATTTCTATTACCATTGTCAGGGTTAGTGATGTCACCAAAATCAATATCGACTTCACACTCATTACCCGGTGTACATGTAAGTGGCGTAAGGGCTGAACTTGCATAACCTATACCACCATTTCCTAAGGAGATAGAGTGAGATACATATGTTAAGCCTAGTGGCAGTTTATCGATTAAATGTGAAGAGAGTAAAGTGGCTTGAGGAATGGTTACACGTAAATTGTAGATAACTTCTTCACCAATTGTAAATTCATCTTTTTGCTGATCTAAAGTTTTATAGACCTGAACATCCGCATTAGCTTTAAATGTTGCTTTGGCTCTTTCACAGTAGTTATTTAAACGTGAATCGTCATCATCATCACCACAATCACCGCCATTACGTCCAAAGTCAAACATACTTTTGTACTCTGCTTGGGTGTTATTGATGAGTGTTGAATCTGCTATAAGATTATTTTGAGCGATACTATCAAAGCTAATGTGAATCTCGCCACCAACAGGGAGGTTAAACGCCGGTAATTTGAGTGAGTTATCGGCTGAAAATCCATCTGAATAATCGGTAGTATAGGTCACTAAATCACTATTTTGTAAGATAGCATTGGTATCATGTCGTCTGGCTTTGGCACCCGTTAATGTAAGCGTCATATTAGTAATACCCGCTAAACTTTGAGGCAGTACATCACTCCAATTTACATCAAACGCTTCAGTATGCCCTTGATTTTCTATAACAATATTGTAGCCAATAGTATCACCTGATTGAAGATCTGAAATACTCCCTGAGAGTCTCTTCTCGATATAAAGATTTGGCTCACCCACACGAACATCTTTTGCCGTAGTAACGGGACCAATGATAACGTGACCACCAGAATTAGGATTATCATGCTCTATTTTAGCCGAATTTTTCAAGATTGTACTGTCTTGATTACTTAAAATATTATCAATGTTAGTTGTATATACGATGGTAATAGAGACATGCTCTACTGCGGTAAAATTACCAAAATCCCATACTAATAAACCACCTGATTCACTAAAGTTTGCTGTAAATCCAGCAGGTACAGTTGTAACCGTAGGTGTACCCACTAAATGTAAGCCTTTAGGTAACTGATCCATAATTTTAAAGTTTTCTACACTCCCTTTAGGTGTACTAACTTCTATTTCAAACGTGGCATTATCTTCAATGGCGTAATAGGCTTGATGATTAAGTATTCTTTTTACAATAGCCGCCGTTCCGATATTGATAGTAAAGTCTGTTTCATCATAGAGATAGTTAGAGTCTATTCCACTACCCGTTCTCTCGCCATTTTCTTCACCGGGATTTTCATTAGCAACTCCAAGTGTACCGCCATCACCAAAGTCACCTTTGAGTGAGGTTGCCGAAACAGCCGCTACATTAATCAGCTTTTCATCAAATAACGCTGTAGTTTTAACCGTAGCATCATAGTCCAAAACAACACATTCACTCTGTTTCAATTCCCCTATTGTTCCAATGATGTGTTGTGGATCGACAATAGAGATATTAGTATTTGAGCCTGTTGGTGCGGCTACACTCAGATTAAACGCATCTAATTTATCCGGCATAGTATCGCTAATATTAATATCAAAAGCAGTAGCAACATCATTGGCATTAGCTGATTTTGCATTACAAAGCTGCACTTCATACTTAACGGTATCACCCGCTTCAAAACTGATACCATTAAGTGTTGTTTTAGTGATTTCTAATTGAGGCTCTACTATACGAACATCTATATCTTTTGAGTTAAGTGATTTGACTGTATTGTCACCTCTCGTAAATTTCAGTACCCCTCTATTTGCCTTATCTTTTGAGATGGTATTAGTCGCAATATTTTTAACACGATAACGCATACCGATAATATATTTCTCGGTTGATTTTCCTGCCGTTATATGTGAATTTTGTACATTTCCCAACTGAAGTTCTATCTTTTTAGAAGCAGAGAGATTTAGATAACTATCAGCAATAGAGATATTGGTATCTACAGCCCCTGCATTAATAATATCTACTCCAACATTTGAACTGGCATTTAAATCCATAGAACTTTTTCTGATATAAAACGAATTGGGAATATACTCTGCCCATTTTTCGGAGATAAGCTCATCAATTAAGATAACATTTTTAGTCACACCTTCAGGAAACGCATACTCAATCTCATAGGTAATTACCTCGCCAATGGCTACCGGAGGTTTGTTATTTAAATCCGAGTCATCTGTTGCACTCTCACTTGTTGCTACAATACGCTTAATTGGTTTAGATGGCGTGTTAAGTGCAAAAGCAGCGGTGCTCTCTTTTTGTACATCACCCTCATGGGTATCTGAACCAGCGTAGTGATTTTCAGGGAGTGTTTTAGCATCAAATTTTACGGTATTAGGGTAACTGCTTCCTACCACTGCATCTGCGTTAGTGGTGATATTAAATTTCACCTCACCATTAGGACAGACGGTAGTATTGCTATCACTGTGACAGCTAATGAGACCGCTTGTATTATCAAAGCTACAACTGTATCCAGCTGGAGTAGCTGTAAACGCAAATGAGCTAAAGTCATAAATCACTTTACCGGTAAAATCTCTCGCTGTTGAGAGATTATCTTCTACACTACAGTTATATGCAGGGTTATTCGATGGATTAGTGTTATACTTTACATCCCAACTAAATTTACCCGCAATGGTATCTCCGGCATCTGCTTTGGGCGGTGTCATTGTTTTAGCGGTCGTTACGGGTGGTGCGACAACATCCCAAGAGACCGAAGCGGTAATATCTTCGGTATTATCACTGCTAAAACTGATGATATTCGTACCACTTGTTGTAGCGATATAGCCTTTACATGTAAAGCTTACACTACCATCACCGCCACTTACGACTAAATCACTGCCACTTACTACGGCATTGGTATAACTAAAATCTGTTAAGTTTGAACACTCTGTATCTGTAAATTGATAATTTTTATAGGTACCTGAAGCAAGAACCAGCGTCATATTAAAATCAATTAAC
>WFND01000172.1 GCA_015484575.1 Helicobacteraceae bacterium | reverse complement strand
CATCAGATACAAATATAACTAAAAACGGTGAAATTAAAACTTTTCAAATACAGGTATGGGGTGAAGATGATCAACCGTTTGAGGGCGGAAATGTTAAGATTAAATTTCCTATTACAGAGATAAATAACGGTGTAGATGTCGGATATTTTGGAGAGACTGCGGTGGCTTGTAAAAACGGTAAAGCTGAATTTACATATAATGCACCAAGTGATTTAGGAAACAGGAGTGACTCTTTTACTTTTAATTTTTATCATGACTCTACAGATAGTTTAGCCGGTGAGAAGCCTTTAACCGTACATATGAATCCAGATCCCGGACAAATTGTTATTACCACTTATGAATTAAAGCTTATTCCGGCTGATGGAAATCTCTCTATGGAGCTTAATTCTACAAAAGCATTTACTGCAAAAGTTGTAGATAAAGATGGAAACGAGATAGGTGATGGAGACGGTAATTTTACAATCACTAGTCTAAATCAAGATATAGGATATGTTATAAATACAGCAGAAGTAAAAGAAGATCCTCTCCTAATCAGTGATGAGAGAAATGCGGCATTTAGAATAAAAACAAAAACGCTATCTGGTCTTATTCCTATTAAAGTAGATGTTGCATTTACAGATGTGAACGGTAACCCTAAAACTATAAGCAAAGTGTTTAATGTAGTTGTCTTTTCAGGACCACCGACTGCTATAAGTATCTCATACGCAAGTACAGGTCAAGAGAAAGATATAGCAAAATTTGTAGAGCATATGGTTGTTAGTGTAACAGACAAGTACTCAAACCCCGTAAATACAAGACCGGCAATTTCAGTCAGTGCAATAATAGGCTATGTCGGTGGAGGCGGATATCCTTCGCAATATATGTATTATGAGCCAGATGGTACAACTACCGGAACAATAACACCGGGTCACTTTAATGTCAATAGTTTCCCCGGAGGTGCTAAAACTTTTAATAATGGAGATTATAATAATGATGTTTTAGCTGTTATGAGTAAAGAGTTTACTTATGATGCGTCAGGAAAGTGGGATGTGACCTATAACTCAGCTACATCTCTTAATTTAGTAGATACTTATGACGGTACATCACGTAATAATTTGGGATTTGCTTTAGGAAATAACCATAGACCTCAAACATGTTCTCCGGGTGTAGAGTGGCTTGGATATGCAGAAGTTGAAGATGGAAAATATCAGCTAGATGAAAATGGAAATGCAAAAGTCTCTATCACTTATGATTATTATTTAACAGGTAAAGATATAGTTTTAATGGTTAATATTCTTGGTTATCAAGCAGATTTGAAAGAGACGGTTAGAATAGGTGAGGCTCGTAAAATAACTTTAAGAGGTCACGGTCTCGTTCCAGATACGCACAATGTTGCAAAATTAGCTACTGGACATGTGACATTTTTGATTGGTCTGTCTGATACGGAATCTATAGACTATTTTGATGCTCGTTTTATTTCAAATTTGGAGACTTCAGGTACCGTAACAGTTTCAAATGTTACAGTAAATACAGTTGGGGATTGCTCAAACGGAACAGGACAGGCTTATATATCTATGGACTATAATGGTGGAGCTGATGGTGGAATTATCTCAATTAAGCCAGTAGTTGCTAATGAATTTTAATGAAAAGGTTGGGAATGAAAAAAGTATTATTAGCGTTATTGATAAGTACAGGGCTGTTTGCCTATGACGGTACGGCAAAGTCATTAGTTGCCATTGAGACGGGATATGGTCAATTTGATTATAGTGCGGCAAATGAAGACAATGTAAATATGGGGCGTACAAGCTCTAGTGAAGACTTTGGAATATTGGGTCTTAAAATCGGTGCAGAGACTGAAGAGTTTCGTCTCTTTTTAGATGCACACTATTATCAAGTCGGCGGTGCTTTTGATTATGCCAACTCTGTTGGTCTCTCTCTTGATTATCTTATGCCGATAACACGTGACTTAAACTTTTTTGTAGGTCTTAACGGTGGTTTGATGAATCTAAAAGTTGTAGATAATGAGATAGGCGTTAGTTATGTATATTCTGATCCATATTTTGGTGGAGATATAGGATTTAACTATGATATATATAAGAGTTTAGGATTGGAAATAGGCTTTAGATATATCAACGTCAATGCAGATAATACACAGTACTATAAAGATGCAGATGGTAAAAATCAGTCAAGAACATATACGGTTGAACAGATGATGAATATATACACCAGTTTAGTATTTAAATTTTAACAGGATATTTTGTTGGGTAGATTATTTATATTTTTTATAACTTTATCGTCTATTTTATCTGCCGATAAAGTTGTGGTAAAGACTTTGGCATGTCCTGAACTTAAGATGATTCAAAATAGTGTAAAGTACAGTGATGACATCATAGCTCTTAACAAGTATGCCGTTGTTAATAACTGTAAAGTTATAAGCTCATCAGATGTTATTGAAGCTATAGATTATGATGCTGCAAATGAGAAGAGTATATATATTAAAATTTTACTCAAGAGTTCCGGTGATGTCTTATATGTAAAACGAGAACATATTCTTATAGAACAGCCGGGAAAGAGAAATAACTTTCGTTTTTAACTCTTTAGTTTTTTTATCATCTCATAAGCGGCATTGATCTCTTGCATCTTTTTTGTCGCTTTAGATATATACTCATCGCTCTTGCCTTGTGCTTTCATTAGGTCAGGGTGATGCTTTTTAACAGCTCTCCTATACGCTTTTTTAACAGCATCTAATGAATCATTTTCGCTTACTTCTAATAGTTTGTAAGCCTCTTGTATTGAGCTTTGTGTTGTTGCACCTGAGTGCATCTGTGAAAATCTGCTAATCATAGCGTCTAGTTCACTTTTATTTACATGTAAGAGTGTTGCTATTTCAGTGATTATACGCTCTTCTTGCTGTGAGAAGTGAGTATCTATAAAAGAGAGATTGATTAAAAACATCAACATCATATGAGTTTTTTGTTTATCATTTCTAAGAGAGATATACAGAGCTGATGCAATCTGCTTTACATTGTGGCTAATATCTTTCTCTTCATTGAAAATCTCTTTTAGATAAGCTTTAGCTTCATCTTTTTTTGGAAATATTTTTGATATATCATTTAACATATTACTGATAAGTTCTGCTTCAAGTTCATGAACTCTGCCGTCAGCTTTCGCAACTTTTGCCATCAAAGCAACAAAAAGCCCAAGTTCACTTGTGCGAAGAGCCTCTTTTGTTACATTGAAATTTTGAAACTGTTTTTGAGAGTAGTAGATTTTTTCAAATCTTCTATATCCCATATAGACTCTAAAAAGAATATAAAATATGATACCGTAGATAATAATTGATGTCATGCTAATATGCCTTG
>WFND01000171.1 GCA_015484575.1 Helicobacteraceae bacterium | reverse complement strand
TTTAGAATCAATTTTTATAAAACAGGCTAAAAGATTTTCAAACAACTTGGATAAAGAGTTAAAGTATCATATAAAAAAAGATATTTATAAAACACTCTCAAAAAATAGAACTTTAAGAGAGACGATAGAACACAGTATGTCTGTTATGATAGGTTCATCATATAAATATATATATGTTTTGTACCGTGATAAGAGTGGAAATTATCGCTATCTGCTTGATGGCAGCAAAAAGGATAAAGGCGAGTTTAATCAAAAGCTAAATGTAAATAAAAAAAAGTGGGATAAAGTATATGAAATGGGCAAAGAGGGTTTTTTAGACCAGAGCGATTTAGAAAATTTATGGATTACATATCTAAAGCCCGTAATTATTTCAGATAGAGTTGAAGCGGTTATAGCTATAGACTTCTCTATGAAACTTCCAAAAAATATTTCAGATGCTATACAACCGCTTCACCACACATTTTATTATATATTTTTAACTATAGGCATAATGTTACTGATTTTGCTTTATCAGAGTATGTTAAATATAAAAACTAAAAAAGATAGCGTTACAGATCCTTTGACAAACGCTTACAATAGAAATTATCTTAGAGATCTGCTTTTAAAGATAAATATACAAAATTATCAGATTATGATGTTAGATATTGATCACTTTAAGAAGGTAAACGACAGTTACGGACACAAAGCCGGAGATTTTGTTCTATACAAAACCGCTACCATAATAAAAGAGGAGATAAGAGATAGGGATATATTAATTCGTTTTGGTGGAGAAGAGTTTTTAGTCTTTATCTATAGAGATTCTGAAAATATGCTTTTAGCAAAAAAGATAGCTGAAAGATTGCGTTTGCGTATATCAAATCAGATATTTAATTATGAAGACAGCTCTATGAAAGTTACTATTTCAACGGGCATAAGCTGTTCACCAGAGCGTTTTAAGAGTGTCTCTAGTGCTATTAAATATGCAGATGAGATGTTGTATATAGCTAAAAATCATGGTAGAAACAGAGTTGTTACTATGCCTATAAAAAAAGATTACAATCAAGCAGTAGATATAAAGTCTATACATGAATTTAAAGAGGCATTGGAAGATAATCGTGTTACATGCTATTTTCAGCCTATTTTTAGACTTCAAGACAGAAAAGTTATTAAGTATGAAGCTTTAGTGAGAATGATTGAAAAATCAGGAGAGGTTATCCTTCCAGCATCTTTTTTAGAAAATGTGATGCGTACAAATATATATAGGGATATGACAAAGCAAGTCTTAAATATTGTTTTTAAAAAGATAAAAGAGAAAGAGATAACTATAAGTATAAATTTAAACTTTTCAGATATATTGGACAATGATATATATGAGCTTATTGTCTTGGAGATAGAGAGAAACAGCTCTCTGGCCTCTTGGTTGGTTGTAGAGCTTTTAGAGTACGAGATGATTGAGCAGATGGACTTGATAAGAGAGCGTCTTTTAAAAATAAAATCTTATGGAGTAAAGATTGCAGTTGATGATTTTGGTAGTGGATATTCCAACTATACGGTGTTTCAGACTTTACCGATAGATATATTAAAAATTGACGGCTCTTTGATTAAAAATATCAAAGAGTCAGAAATTTCTAAAAAGATTACAAAATCAATAGTGCTTCTAACCAAAGAGTTGGGCATAGAGACCGTAGCTGAATTTGTTCATTCAGAAGATGTTTTAGAGGTTATACAATCACTAGAAGTTACTGAAGGGCAGGGCTTTTATCTAGGTAAACCAGAGGCAATAATTTAAGTTGAAGTCCATTTTAGATAAAATCCACACAATTTTATAACAATCAAGGAGCAGTGAGTGTTTGATACATTAACGCAGTCATTTACTAGTGCAATTAAAAAAATTCGTTTTCATGATGATGAAAAAGCTCTTAGCAAAGCTCTTCAAGAGTTAAGAAAATCACTTTTAAAATCAGATGTAAATCATAAAGTTGTAAAAACACTAATATCTTCCGTTGAACTAAAAACTAAAGCTTCCGGAATAGGAAAAGACCAATTTCTTGATGCTATGCGTTCAACCATATACGAGCTTTTGCAGACAAAAGGAAATCAAGGTTTTGTTTTTGCACCAAATCCGCCAACTGTTATCTTAATGACGGGTCTTCAAGGTTCAGGTAAGACTACAACTACCGGAAAATTGGCTCTATATCTTAAAAATCGTAAGAAAAAAGTTCTTGTAGTTGCGGCAGACTTGCAGCGTCTTGCAGCAGTTGAACAGCTTCGACAAGTGTGTGCGGGTATAGAGGTAGAGCTATACGCAGATGATGAGAGTAAAAATCCTGTCGAAGTTGTCAAAAATGCCATAGCAAAAGCAGATAAAGCACTTTATGATGTTGTTTTGATAGATACCGCGGGACGTTTGGCTATCGATGATGAGCTTATGAGCGAACTATCACAGGTAAAAGAGGCTGCTTCACCTGATGAGATTTTCTATGTGGCTGATGCACTGACAGGTCAAGACTCTGTAAGAACAGCACAGAGTTTTCATGATAAGATAGGCATAGACGGTGTAATTTTAAGTAAATATGACGGTGATGCCAAAGGTGGGGTCGCTTTAGGTATAGCCTCTCAAGTTCATGTACCGCTTCGTTTTATAGGTAGTGGTGAGAAGATGGAAGATTTAGAGGTCTTTTTACCAGAACGTATCGTAAATCGTCTTATGGGTCTAGGAGATATAGAGGGACTTGCCGAAAAAACAGCCTCCGTAATAGATGAAAAAACAGCCAAAAAAATGACTCAAAAGATTAAAAAAGGAAAATTTAACTTTAATGATTTTCTTGAGCAGATGGAGTCTATCAAAAAACTTGGAAGCATGAAGTCAATTATGGGCATGATTCCGGGTATGGGAAATATGTCAAACGCCATGAAAGATATGGACTTGGAAAATTCTCGTGAGATAAAAGTTATAAAAGCGATGGTTGGCTCTATGACAAAAAAAGAGAGAGAAGATCCAGACTTGCTAAACGGCTCAAGAAAGCAGCGTATAGCTAAAGGGTGTGGACTATCTCAAGCAGAGGTAAACAGAATGTTAAAGCAGTTTAAAAATGCTTCAAAAATGGCAAAAAAATTCTCTGGTAAAAAAGGGATGAAAGATCTGCAAAATATGATGGGTCAGATGCAAGGCGGAGCAGGTGGTTTTGGTAAAATACCACGCTAAAAGTTTACATGTAAGAGCTTTAGCTTGATATTTTAAATAATATTTAGATATACTTCCACCATCGATTTAACTTCTTAAAGAATACCTCTGTGATAGGAAGTTATTGTTGACGTCTACTTTAGTGGCGGTTAGAGGCTTAGATAAACATTTCTTCGCTTACAATTTAAATCGAAATATTTTTATAACAGGAATAACAATGACAGTTATTAGATTAACTCGTATGGGTCGCAAAAAACAGCCATTTTACCGTATTGCGGTAACAGATAGTAGAAAACGCCGTGATGGTGGTTGGATTGAGCTTATTGGTCACTATAATCCAATGACAAAAGAGATTAAAGTTGACAATGAGAGAGTTGATTACTGGCTTGGTGTCGGTGCTCAGATGAGTGATCGTGTTAAAAAGATTACAGGTCGTTAATCATGGTTGAAGATTTCGTCGCAGCATATGCTCGTCTTATCGCTACCTATCCTGATGATGTCTCTGTAAGTACATTTGAGGGTGACGAAATCACCGAGATTTCACTCTTTGCAAATCAAGCCGATGTGGGTAAACTTATCGGTAAAGAGGGGAAAATGATTGGTGCGATAAAAACTGTAATCTCTGGCTGCAAAGCCAAAGACGGTATCAGTTATCGAATAAATGTCGAACCAATCCTCTAAACTTCTTCATGTCGCCACCTTGGGTAAGACCGTAGGTATAAAAGGCGATATGAAACTACACATAAAAAGTGACTTTCCCGAACAATTTTTTGCTGGTGCAGAATTTTTAACTAAAGATAGAGATATTTTAGTTATAGATGATGTAAATATGCAAAAAGCCACAATACGCCTAAAAACCATACACAACCCCCAAGATGCAAAACGTTTTGTAAATATAGATCTATACACAACTTATGAAAAAACCAGAGAGAGCATCAAGCTAAAAGATGGTGAGTTTTTCTGGTTTGATATTTTTGGATGTAAGGTTATACAAGACGGCATTGCTCTTGGTGTTGTAAAAGAGATAGAGCGTATCGGTGCGGTTAATTATCTTAGCGTTATTACAGATGAAGTTTTAGTTCAAAAAGGCGAAAGTAAGAGTTTTCTTATCCCTTATCATGAACCTTTTTTGCTAAAGACGGATATTGACTCAAAAACCATTGAAGTTGATGGCTGTCTGGATATACTAAAAGCCTCATAATGCGTTTTACTTTTATGACTCTTTTTCCCCAACTTATAGAGGGATACTTTCAAGACTCTATCTTAAAAAGAGCCGTTGAGAGAGAGCTTTTTTCATACGATTTTTGCAACCCACGTGATTTTTCAACTTCAAGACATAAAAAAGTAGATGATACGGCAGCAGGTGGTGGAGCAGGTATGCTTATGAATCCCCAACCGCTTTTTGATGCACTAGATACATTTAAAGATGCACATATTGTCTTTACTACTCCCGTAGCAAAACCGTTTGTTCAAAATGATGCAAAACGTTTAGCAAAAAAAGAGCATATAGTCTTTGTCAGCGGTCGATATGAGGGGATAGATGAGCGTGTTATCGAGCAGTATGCGGATGAGGTCTTTAGTATAGGTGATTATGTATTGACAGGCGGAGAGTTGGCATCTTTGGTAATGAGTGATGCGGTAGCTAGAAATGTTCAAGGCGTTCTTGGAAATAGTGAATCTTTAGATGTAGAGAGTTTTGAAACCTCTTTGCTAGAAGCACCATCTTTCACAAAACCGGCAAATTTTAAAAATTTAAGCACTCCATCAGAATACTTAAAGGGAAATCACAGTAAAATTGCGGCACTAAAAAATGCCTTATCAATCGCTAAGACAAAATACTTTCGACCCGGGCAGTTATTGCAGTATAAAACAAGAGCTTAACGCTTTGGCGTAAGCATTAAAATAATCAAAAGGACACTTATGAGAAATAAGTATATTGAAAATTTTGAAAAAGCACAAACAGCAGAAAAAAATATTCCTGATTTTCGTGCAGGTGATACAGTTCGTTTAGCAGTTACTATTAAAGAAGGTAGTAAAACTCGTACTCAAAATTATGAGGGTGTATGTATTGCACTTCATGGCGAGGGAACAGGTGCAACGATGACAGTACGTAAAATAGGTGCTAATTCAGTTGGTATTGAACGTATTTTTCCTATCTACAGTGATAGCATTACTGATATTAAAGTTATCCGTCGTGGTCGTGTACGTCGTGCTAAACTTTTCTATCTACGTGATCTTGCAGGTAAAAAAGCACGTATTAAAGAGCTTAGAAAATAATTTTCTAACTCTTTCACTTCTCTCTTTTTTTAAAATCTGTCTCATAGATATATTCACTAATCTCTCTTAGAACCTCTATCTCATATCCGAGTTCAGGCATAAGTCCATATTTCTCAATAGCATAGTGCATTATAGATAGCTCTGCTTTAGGATGAAGAGCAAAAATTGACATCTGTCGTATAAAATCCTCTTTTTTAGCAAATGCGACTTTATAGTGAGCTTTTATATCTGTGATGGATGGTGCAGAGAGACTTTTTTTGTCCATATGGCACATACTGCAGTTTCCATGAAATACAAGAGAAGCCATACTATCGGCAAACGAGAGAGAAGGGTAGAGTGAAAATAGAGCTAAGCGTAAGATTAAACTACCGTAAAACTCTCTCACTCTTTCATAGCTCTTGCAATATCTCGTTTCATATCTTTAGCTTTTAAATCCGCACGTTTGTCGTAGAGTTTTTTACCCTTGGCTATAGCTATTTGCAGTTTTGCATAATTTTTTGAGTTAAAATATAGAGATAGAGGTATAACGGTGTGTCCATCTTTCTCTATAGCCTGTTGTAGTTTTGTTATCTGTTTACGGTGCAAAAGTAGTTTTCTCTCTCCTCTCTCTTCGTGTCTATAGTAGTGGTGAGTTGTGCTTAATAGTCCAATATGGGCATTAAAGAGTATGGCTTCACCTCTTACAATCTTTATAAAACTGTCTTTTAGATTTACACGTTTTGCACGAATACCTTTTATTTCACTGCCTGTTAAAACCATACCGGCTTCAAATTTTTCTAAAATTTCATAATCATGATAGGCTTTTTTATTTCTTGCTATGGTTTCACCCATCTAAAGTTCTCCCTTTTTAGGTCTAAAAAAACTGCTTCCACTGCCTGAGAAGAAGTTATCTTCTCTTACATGTAAAGATAACTCAGGATATAGTGACAGAGCAGGTCTAAAGAGATCATTTGCTTCAATCAGACTCAATCTTCTTAAAATAGAGCGTGAAGACTCTCTCTCTAGTGCCTTACATGTAAGAGTATCTACGGGATTATAAAAGTTTTTTCTATACTCTTGATAAACAGCAGGAGTTGAGATCTCTATTTGTGGTGTAAATATATCAAGTTCAATGCTATCTTCTTCAAACTTGTGTACTATCTCTCCGACACCAGATACATTTGCACTTTGAAATTGATATATGAAAAAAGGCAAATCAGCACCGACTTTGGCACCGATAGAGCTTAAAATATCGGTAGGTAGATTTAGTTTTAATATCTCATTGCACATAAGCAGATAGGTAGCAGCATTTGAGCTTCCTCCGCCAAGACCGGCAAAAGCGGGGATATTTTTATCTACATATACACCATACTCTTGCATGAGATTTTTTAATTTTTGAGACTTTGTGTAGCTGTATAGGGCTGTGTAGGCTCTATATATAGTGTTTTGTTTCACTTTACATGTAAAGTCTCCGACAATAGTAAACTCAGGACTTGCTTTTGGTTTGAGTGTTATTGTGTCAAATAGAGAATCCACACGCATAAATCGTGAAAGTATCTCATGATAAGCTCCTCTTTTGGCAGTTATCTTTAAAAAGATATTGACTTTGGCAGGAGAGGTATAGCTTTTCATCTATTTAAAAAGTGTTTCAGAGAGTTTGCTTAACACCGAAGCATCTACATGAAATGATGATGACTCTCTGTTTGAATTAGTAACAGCTTCAGTCAGTTCTGAGCGTAAGATAGAGACCTCTTTTGGAGCATCTATTCCAAGTTTTACTACACCTTTTTCTATAGATACGATTTTTACTGTTATATTGTCGTTTATGACTATCGACTCTTCAGCTTTTCTTGATAAAATTAACATGCTTCAACCTTATTTAGAAGATAAGTGACCTTCATATCTGTTATCTCAATAATTGTGATTGTGCTACCACAATCAATCCAATACTGCCCGTCACTCTTATCTTTTATATCTTCAATATCTATTTTGCGACCATATAAAAGTGTATCCGTATCACCTAAAAAAAAGTTTTGAGGGATATTTAGAGATTTTTTAATATCGAGTGCAACTTCATTATTATAACTAAATATTCCCTCTTGTATCCTCTCTAATGCAGAGAGTGAAGCATTTTGTATATTTAATTTTGATGCTATTATAGAGCCTATTGAGCGTATGTAAGTTCCCTCAGAGACACTAGCTTCAAATGTGATAAAGGGGTGAGAGTAGTGAATAAGTGATATATCGTATATCTTTGATGTTATATCTTTTAGCTCAATATCTTCACCTTTACGTGCCAATTCGTAAGCTCTTTTGCCAGATATTTTTTTCGCACAAAAGTTAGGTGGTTTGTAAGTTAATGTTCCTTTTAAACTCTGCAAAACTTTTTCAATATCGCTTACATGTAAAGTATCTACATCAGCTATGCTTTTAACACCTTCTATATCAAGAGTTTCAGAAGAGGCACCAAGCCAAAGTGTCGCACGGTATGTTTTTGGAGTTTTGCTTAAAAAACGAAACAGCCTTGTATGTCCACCAAAAGCAACGATTAAAACACCTTTCGCAAAAGGGTCTAGCGTACCGGAATAACCGGCTTTTTTTAGCTTGTATCTTCTTTTTAATTTTCCTAAAAACTGGTTTGAACTCAATCCTGTGGGTTTATATGCGACAAAAAGTCTATTTATCCTATCACTCAATATTAAAAAACCTCTATTTTAAAGTTTTTCTACAAAAGAGGCCAATATATCACGCTTTGTGCCTCCAAAATTGATAGATAGCTTAAATTCACGACCGGCTTTGCTAACACCTATAACTCTACCTGCACCAAAAATTTTGTGACGTACCAAATCACCTTTTTTAAAGACCGTATTTTTTTCTAGTTTTAATGAACCTTTGCAGAGTCCCGCCTCATTAAAAAAACGGCTCTTTTCAAGTTCTGTTCTGCGACCTTTGTAGTATCGGCTTTTCACATGTGAAAGTGTTAAACTATCTTTTGCACGAGTGATGGCAACATAGCCTAAACGACGCTCCTCTTCAATATCGCTTCCATCACCTACAAGAGGCAAAAATCCCTCCTCTAAGCCTATGGTAAACAGATGAGAAAATTCCAGACCTTTTGCAGCATGAATGCTCATAATATAGATACTTTCTCCCTCGACTTGATCTTGTTCGCTCTGTAGGGTAAGTTCATTTAAAAATTCATCAAGCGTAGCTTCTGGGTGTTCTATGATGTAGTCTCTAAACATACCGTAAAATTCATCTATATTTGAGATTCTATCATAAGCATCGGGCATACTTTCATAAATACTTTTCAGCTTAAAGTTCTCTTCTAGCGTATCTATAAGTTCATAAGTTGAACTTTTTGATATATCTATAATCTCTTTTAGCTCTTTGATAAACCCTTTAAGTGTAGCTGCATTTTTTTTGCGAACAAGAGACTCTAGTTGAGCAATAGTGCTGCTGTTTATAAAATCAAAAATAGATATATCTCTCTCAAGTGAAGCCATCTCAAGTTTATCAACAGTCGCCTTGCCTAAACCCCGCTTTGGTTTGTTTATAATTCGTTTTAATGAAAAATTATCATGTACGTTTGTGATAACACGCAGATAACTGATAAGATCTTTTATCTCGGCACGATCATAAAACCTAAGACCGCCAACAAGCTTATAGTTGATACCTGCACGATTTAGACCCTCTTCTAGGGAGCGTGAGAGTGCATTTATTCTGTATAAAACAGCTATCTCATCAGGAGATACTCCTTTGTCTATAAGCTCTTTAATAAGTGAAGCAACTTTTTTAGCCTCTTCATTTTCATCTTCACTGCTTATAGTGACAACATCTTTGCCGTCACCTTTTGTAGCTTTGAGCTTTTTGCCGTGTCTTGTTCTGTTATGCTCAATAAGAGAGTTTGCAACGCTAAGTATCTGTTTGCTAGAGCGGTAGTTATTTTCCAATTTTACTGTTGATACATCGCTAAAATCTTTATCAAACTCTAAAATATTGCGAATATGCGCGCCTCTCCAGCCATAAATACTCTGATCATCATCTCCGACAACGCAGATATTTTGATGATTGCAACAGAGTTTTTGAAGAAGTCTTAATTGCAACTCGTTTGTATCTTGGTACTCATCTATCATTATGTATCTGTATTTATCACTCGTCTCTTTTGCTAACTCTTTATGCTCATCTAGTATTTTAAATGTAAGAGAGAGCAGATCATCAAAATCTACTAAATTATTTTCTAACAGATATTTTTCATACTCTTCATAGACTTTGGCAATCTGTTTATAGTTTTGAAGTTCTGCTTGTGCATAGGCGTCACCGGGAGAGAGCAGGGAGTTTTTGTATCTTGAAATTTCACTAGCCATCAGAGGGAGCGGAAGTTCGGAGTTTATCTTTTTTATAATCTTTTTTTTATCATCAGTGTCAATAACAACAAAATTGTTTTTACGTCCGAGAAGATGGATATGAAATTTTAAAAACAGCAACCCAAATTTGTGAAAAGTACATAAGAGAGGGGGATAGCTAGTAGGTTTAATCATAGACAAAGCACGTTCACGCATCTCTTTGGCAGCTTTGTTTGTAAAGGTAAGTGTTAATGTTTGAGATGCAGGAATTCCAACTACATCGATAAGATAAGCAAGTCTTGAAGTGATAGTTGTAGTTTTACCGCTTCCAGCCCCGGCTAGAATTAAAATAGGACCATCAACTTTTTTGACGGCACTAGACTGTTCTTCATTGAGATGATTTAATATCTTATCCATATCTATCCATATTTTGTATTGTCATTAATTATACCATAAAGAATATAGCTTTTAAATTTATAAAATGCTAAAATACGTAAATTTGATAGATTGGGAGATAAATTGAAGAGATTAATTCTATTTTTAGTGACTATTTTCGTGTTTGTAATAGCTTATGTCGGATATACGAAAGCTCATAAGATATATCCGTATTTAAATCAATTAACACAAGAACATGTCGGTGTAGAGACCGATTTGCAAAATAAGGATCAGAAAAAGGCTCACTTTGTAGGGGCTGCAAAATGTAAAAAATGTCATAAAGACAAATATAAAGATTGGTCTCATTCAGGACATCCTAAGATGATTAGGGATTGGAGAAAAGATCCATCTGCCTTGGTTGCTGATTTTACAAAGTTGCCAAAAGATGCAAACTTTAAGCTTGAGGATTCAACCTACACGATAGGAGGAAAGTTTAAACAGCGTTATATGATACGTAAAGATTTCAAAGGTAAAGAAGATTATGTTCTTGGAAATTATCAGTGGAACGTACAGACTGGGAAGTGGCAAAAGTTTAAACCTTGGAAATACTGGTACAAGAGTGCATATGAACATGATAATGATAAACTTCCGACATCTCGTGCTTGTGATGGCTGTCACTTTACGGGTTTTATGTCACAAGAGAAGAGGGTAGATACGGGCATCTCGTGTGAAGCGTGTCACGGTCCGGCTTCTGAACATGTTAAAGATCCTGATTCTGAAGTCTATAAAGCATCGCTAAGTGATCCTGTTCGTCAAAACGAAGTCTGCCTTCAATGCCACATGAGAAACCGTGATAAACGTTTAGAGACTCAAAGTATGAAAGAGATATATGGTGATGCTAGAGACTACCCTTATGGATATGAAGCTGGAAAATCTTTGGCTAAATATAAGATGGTTGCCCCTTTTATTATGGGACATGAGACAAAAGAGTTTTACGCAAACGGTGCAGCTAAAAAGAACCGTACACAGGGAAATGAGTTTGTACACTCTATGAAAGGCAGACACGGTATTACATGTATAAACTGTCACAATCCACATACATTGGCACCGACGGCACAACACAATAGCGGCAATCAATTATGTATGAAGTGTCACGGTTTCGGTTCGCCTATAGGTCCACATCAGAAAGATTTACAATCACATACGCATCATAAGGCTGATTCAAAAGGTAGCTTATGTGTAGAGTGTCACATGCCAAAAGTTGGAAGACACACCGGAAAATCTCCTATTACGGTAAGAAGCCATCTGTTTGGATTTACAACTCCGGCACAGACTATCAAGTATAAGATGCCAAATGAGACAAATGCCTGTTTTGCTTGTCATAAAAAAGATAGAGATATGAAAACCTTGCAAAATGACTTAGAGTCTTGGGGTATGATAAGTTGGGATAAGCGATAATCTTTCGCTTATCTCGAAGTTATTGCAAATTTATATAACAAGCACTTGAAATAAATATAATTATCGGTTATACTTTCAGTTATAGTTTCAACTTATAGGATAGATTATGTTAAAAGATTTTGCAAAACTTCACACCTTTTTAACTGTTGTAAAAGAGAAAAGCTTCTCAAAAGCATCAGCAAAATTGGGTATATCTCAACCGGCTGTTACTCAGCAGATAAAATTTATTGAAGACTATCTTGATACAAAAGTAGTAGAGCGTAAGAAAAACGGTATCAAACTGACAAAAGAGGGTGAAGACCTTCACCGTATCGCACAGCGTTTAGAAAAATCCATAAACAGCAGTGAAAAAGAGCTGTTAAAGATAATAAATAAAGAGTTTACATTTATTGTCGGTGCGTCACACTCTATAGGCAATTATATCCTGCCAAAACATCTTGGAAAAATAAAAGAGCTAATCAACAATGAAGTCTATGCACGTATCGCCCTCTCGGCAGATGTTATAGACCAACTGGAAGATAAAAAGATAGATATAGCTCTGATAGAGTCTCCCGTTATGCGTGAGGGTATTATCTATAGAGAGTGGTTAGAAGATGAATTGGTACTCTTTTCAAATCAACCTCTGCCAAAACAGATGCGTGTTGAGGATTTTTATGATTGTGACTGGATATGTCGTGATGAGACTTCTCACACAAGAAAACTGACAGCTGAGATATTTGATGAACTAAATGTTGATTGTGCCACCTTTAGTATTATAGGTGTCGTAGCATCTCCTACAGCCATAAAAGAGTCTGTTATGCGTTCACCTAAAACAGGTCGCCCTGTCGTATCTGTCATCTCACGTCATGTTATCACCGATGAGGTAGCAGAGGGAAAACTGTTTGAAGCGCGTATTAAAAACTATAAAATTCATAGAAAATTATATATAGCCTACTCAAAAGAGCGTAAGCATGACGCTTTTGTTGATAATGTAGTAAACTTCTTATCAACTGTTAGAATATAGGCTACTTTTTTGAGTCTTTTTTAAGAAATTTCTGATTTTCAGGATTTGATAAAAGAGCACTCATTGAGTTTTTTATGCCTTCTGGTTTAACATCTTTATCCATCTCTTTTTCAATATCTTCTACTTTAGATAAATTTATAAATATCGGTGTCTCGTCTATAATAATCTGCATTATACTTAAAAGCGGTACACTGACATAGCTTCCTATGTTTTCACTACCAAATCCAGCTTCAAATTCTAGGTAATTATCTCTGATTATAGCACTTTCAAAAGTGTATCCGGCTAGAAAAAACAGTGTCATGGGACGAAAAGAGTCATTTATATCTTTTGGAAGTTCGGGAGTAAAACTTAACTGCTCTATTTTACATAAAATACCGAAATTTTGCTCTTTTTCAAAAAGATAAATCAGAATATCTTGAATATTTTTCTGCATTAACAAGGCGTATTTTGAATCATTTACAATATCAATTAACATAGCTCTCCATCACTTTTTTATTGACATTATACCATCTTCGATGATTACAAAGCCAAGCAGTGCATTCATAATGCCAAAAGCTGTAAAATTATCTATATCATCAATAGATATATCCTTTACATGTAAGAGATTTTCTTCTATCAATCTCTCTCTTGTTGTTCCTCGCAGAAGGGGTTTTTTGGGAGTTATCCACTGCTCATCTTTTAAAAAGGCTATATTTGCTATCGTTGTGTCTGTTAGGCAGCCGTTTTTAACGATTATTATATCGTCATAAGTGCTATTTTGTGATTTTAAACTCTCTAACTCATCACGTTTGGCATATTTTAGATGATAATCAAGAGTATCTGCATGTACAAGTTTAAAACTTTTAGCAATGCTTTTTTTGTATAGATGATAACTGACATCTATATCTCTGCTATCATAGATAACTCTACAGCGATATGTTCCGTTTTGAGGAGGAGTTAGTACCTCTTTTAAAATCAAAGAGGACTCTTTAAGTGTCTTGTTTACTCTTTTTTGGTGATAATTTAGATGTTTTAACTCTCCATCAACGGCTTTAATAGTCTCTAAGAATTTAATCATTGAAAAGTGCGGTTGACATGTAACGCTCTGCAGTATCACAAAGAATAGTGACTATAGTTTTGTCTCTATTTTGCTCTCGTTTACCTATCTGCATCGCTGCAAAAACATTTGCTCCTGCTGAGATACCGACTAAAAGACCCTCCTCTTTTGCCAACATCTTTGCAGTTGCTATAGCGTCTTCATTGCTCACTTTTATCACTTCATTATATATTTGTGTATCTAATACTTTTGGGATAAATCCCGCACCGATACCTTGTATCTGATGTACTCCTGCACTTTCACCTGATAAAACAGCAGAATTTTCCGGTTCAACAGCGATAATCTGTATATCTTCTATCTCCTGTTTTAAAGCAGAACCGGTTCCCGTCAGAGTTCCACCCGTTCCAACTGCCGCAACAAAAATATCTACGTTTTTATCACTATCTAAAAGTATCTCTTGTGCAGTTGTCTCTTTGTGGATTTGGGGATTGTATGGATTTTGAAACTGCTGTAGAAGTTTAGAGTTTGCAATCTCTTTTTGAAGCTCTATAGCTTTGTCTATAGAGCCTTGCATACCGCTATTTGCAGAAGTCAAGATAAGCTCTGCTCCTAAAGCTTTTAGTATATTACGTCTCTCAATGCTCATGGATTCGGGCATAGTTAAGATAAGCTTTAATTTTAAGGCCGCACATACGGAAGCTAGTGCAATACCGGTATTTCCGCTTGTCGGCTCGATAATAGTGCTGTCTTGATTTATACTTCCATCTTGCAGTGCACCTCTTATCATGTTGAAACCTATTCTGTCTTTTACGGAACTTGTAGGGTTCATAAACTCACATTTACCCAAAATTTTTGCACCGCTTAGATTTGATGGCGTATGTAATTTAACTAATGGAGTATTTCCTATCAGTTGAGTAACGTTTTGTGCTATATTCATAAAAAACCTTTAATATACAATTCCGGTACCCGCAGCATTTGCAGAGTGAAATATTATTGTACCATGTTTTCTAGCAAAGTATCTCATAAGCAGTTTTTGTAAAGTCGGCTCAATAGAGGGCATAAACCAAGCATTATTGCTAATAGCAATCATATATTTTGGATTGCCTTTATATAGCTCATCGCATGTAGCTTCATAGCATACGGCATTTCTAAACTTTACACCTTTTATGTCAAAATCGGTAGGAGAATCGGCACTTATATAATCAGATGCCCCGTCAAAAAAGGTATCATTTACATACTCTCTTATAAATTTAGGCAGAGGTATATACTCCCCAAAGGGTACTAAGGTCATCTTTTTTGCTATGTGGCTCTGTGCCTTTTGAAAAAAGTATGTAACATTGTAGTTGTTGTGATTTTCATAATACAGAGCACCGGTAAGTATATCTATTTTCATAGATTTCTCTTTTAATATTTCAAGCAGGTCGGGGCGAGTATTTAAAAATAGAGCAAATGCGGATTCCGGCAGAACAACTACATCATAACCTTCTTTGATAGCACTGTCGATAGCTTTGAAGTTAAAACTGTTTATCTCTGTCTGCATATATGGTTTCCACTTTAACTCTTGCGGTATATCCATGGAGACAAGTTTTATTTTTATATCAGGAACTGTTTTTTGATATGTACTGTAATTTAGCGATGCTAATAATATAAGAGGTGCGAATAGTTTTATCTTGCCTTTACATGTAAGCAATACGCTTATAGCTGTAAGAATTAGAGCAAACTGCCACTTTTGTATTCCAAAATAGCTATCCACAAAAGGAAGCTCCATCACCATCCAGTTAAAATCAAAAGGCTCTATAAAACTAAGACTAAAGAGTAAAACAGCTCTAAGCCACACCTTTTGTGTCAATGCCAAAACTCCAAAAAAGAGCATATAGACAAATCCAAATCCTATCGTAACAATAGGAGTCATATACCCGACATTGTAGTATTTGAAACTGTAGCCTATCCAGTAAAACCATAAAAGACCAATAAAAAAGCCGGAAATCAGAATAACACGAGGCTTTACATGTAAGAGTAAAGTGTAGGCTGTTAAGGCAGTTATAGTGTTGATAATCTTACATGTAAGCCCATAATGTTCAAAATAGATAAAAGATGAAAAATTGATTGCAATAATAATTGCAAGTAGTAAATCATTCAATATAGGATATTTTTGTATAAATTTCATGCAGAAATTATAGCAAGGTTTGTAAAAAAAAATGTAATAGATATGATATAATCTTTAAATGGCACTTAATGCCTTTAATTTTACATCATGAGTATTTATATGAGCATAAAAGTTAAATTTATTCAGTTTTTAGAAAAAAAACCATTATCTGCTTTATTGTTATTTTTATTTCCTATATTTCTATGGTCTGTTATTATGCCGAGAGATTATACAACATGGATTTTAGAATTTTTTCCATTATTCATTGGTGTTGTTGTGTTGATAAGAAGCTCTAAGCACTTTCCTCTGACTCCATTTTCTTACGGAGTGATTTCTATAGGGGCAACTCTTATGTTAATTGGTGCACACTACACTTATCCTCATGTGCCACTATTTGAGTGGATGAAAGATGATTTTGGATTTAAACGTAACAATTATGATAAAGTGGGTCATTTTTTTCAAGGTTTTATAACAGCAGTCATCATTAGAGAAGTTTTTGTAAGAAAAAATATTATAAGCTCTACTCAATGGAATGCTATTATGGCAATAACATTTTCTATAGCACTTAGTGCTGTTTGGGAGCTGTTAGAGTGGTTTGGTTTTAGTATTTTTATGTATTTTTCTCTTGCAAAATCTGCATCAGAATTTTTAGGAACACAAGGTTACGTATGGGATGCACAATCAGATATTCTTTTTGCAAGTATAGGTGCAATTATTGCAATAGTTTTCTTTAGAAAATATCATAATGAAAAAATTAAGAATTTCATGAAGGTTTAAATATATTTAGGATACATTATAGTATATGAAGGCACAAGGAGTCTATTATGAAACGTTCAAAATTATTATTAAATCTAACAGCAGCAACATTGGCAATGGGGTTGATAGTCGGCTGTGGAGGCGGTGGCAGTAGTTCCGGTGGCGGCAACTCAGGCAGTACGGCTGCAACCGCACAGCTTAGCCCACAAAATGTTAATAAATTTGTGCAGAGTGTGTCAGATGAAGTAGGATGTGATTATACTCCTACTAAGACAGCACCGCAACTAAGAGGTGCAGATACGTTTGTGCCGGTTAAACAGTTGGCAAAAAATGTATCGGATATGTTAGAACAAAACGGTCTAGGTACTGATAATCTAAAAAATGTTAGAGAAACTCAAGTAACACAAGGTTCATGCGGTGGAACAATGAGCGTTACTACCTCTTCAAACGGTAAAAGCGGTACATACTCTTTTAATAACTACTGTAATGAATCTACCGTAGGTGTAAAAAGCTATATTAATGGCTCTATGGCTGTATCAACTAGTACAAGTGGAGAGGCGATGACTTTAAACTTCTCTGCAGACTCATTGAATATAAAATCAACTAATCCTAATACTCATGAGAGTGTTAATGTGACTACAAGTATTACTGGGGGCAGCTTTTATTCAAGCAATAGTAATTTATCTTTAAGCACCGACAATACAACCGGAACAAAAACTTTAACTATAAGTAAAATATCTATCAAAGATAATACTGCAGGTAAAAACTATACTTTCCAAAATGTCAGTGTAAATATGAATGGCTCATCTACAACATTTAGCTCTACATATACAGACCCTGATTTAGGTGTTGTTACAATTTCTAGTTCCGGAGATGTAAATGGTAAAAATGCTACTGTTACTATCAAAGGTGCCGGTGGACAGACAGCAGTAGTAAAAAGTGGCTCTAATGGTCTTTTCAATGTGACATCTGAAGGTAAAGCGTTGGGTGTAATGGACTGTTCGGCTGCTGATATTTAAGCAGTTTAATGTTTAAAATCATTTTAACGTATGCGGTACGAAATATTTTTCGTACTCGCTTACGCTCTTTCTTTGCTCTGTTTTCTGTTACTCTTATCATATTGTTATATAGTATATTAACCGGTATCAGTCACTCTTTTACAAAACAGATTTCTACTCTCATTAAAGATCAAAATATAGATATAGCCATTCAGGCTAAATACGCCTCATCTCCCGTAACTTCGATTATAGATAAAAATACTACAGATAAGATTGTCAATATGAATACGGTGCAAAGATATGATTCTCTGCTGATAAATCGCACAAGAATAAGGGGCAAATCAGCAGCATTTTTACTTGGAGTGTCGGATTTTAATACTTTTTCTATCCGTTTGGGTTTCAATATAACACAAGGACGTAGTATAAAAGATGCAGACAATGAGGTGGTTATCGGAGAGAAGATGTCTAAAGTGTTTAACTTACATGTAAATGATACTCTAAAACTCTCAAAAGGTAAAACATATAAGATTGTAGGACTCTTCTCTAGTTGGCTTAACTTTTTAAATATGGGAGTTATTACAGACCTCTCTAGTGCTCAATATCTTATGGACAAAAAAGATAAAATAAGCCTTCTTCTGCTGAAGTTAAAAGATACTACAAAAATACAACAGACATTAAGATATATAGAGAAAAATTTTCCGGATATGCGTGCTGTTGAGAGTATGCAGTTGCCAAACCATCTAGGTCCTATCAAGAGTATATTTTACTTTTCAAAAATCATCTCTGTTTTGACACTTATGATAGCAGTCGCAGTTTTGTTAAATATCTTTATAATGGCACTAAGTGAACGCACAAAAGAGATAGGTATCTTAAGTGCTATAGGTTGGTCAAAAATGATGATTATAGAGGTCTTTTTACTTGAAGCTCTCTTGTTGTCTTATTTTGGCAGTATTTTGGGTTACACTCTCTCATATCCGGTAATGCAACTGCTTCAAAACAGTTTTCCTGAGATGTCCATGTATTTTCCATCATCGCCGGATATAACCGTCTTTGCTAATGTAATGCTTATATCTTTAATTACTGCAGTTTTTTCTATCATATTTCCCATACTGTACATAACAAAAATTCAGATAGCAAAAGCGATACGCCATGAGTAACATAATAGAGGTAAAACATCTATATAAAGATTATGACAACGGTCTTATTCCGGCTTTAAAAGATATAAATCTAACTCTAAAAGAGGGAAAAATATATGCTCTTATGGGTAGTTCAGGCTGTGGAAAAAGTACACTGTTAAATATTATCGGAAGTTTGGACACTCCAACAAAAGGAGATGTTTTTTATGAGGGTAAAACTTTAGACGAAGTTGGAAAGCTATCTCTTTTTAGACGTGATTTTATAGGTTATGTTTTTCAGTTTCACCACCTTATCCCTGTTTTAACTCTGCTTGAAAATGTAGAGTCCGCACTTCTTAGTGACAGAAATATTAGTGCCAAAGAGCGTAAAGAGAGAGCGGTCGGTATCTTAAATAAAATGGGTCTGAAACATCGTTTAAAATCATACGCTTCAGAGGTTTCAGGCGGAGAGAGACAGCGTGGAGCTATAGCTAGAGCTTTAATAAATAATCCAAAAGTCATTTTAGCAGATGAGCCTACGGGAAATGTTGATTCAAAAACAGCACAGGTTATACTAGAAACATTAAAAGAGTATCTAAAAACAAGTGCAAAATGTATCCTTATAGCGACCCATGATGAAGAGATAGCAGCGATTTCAGATACGATTATAAGTATGAAAGATGGAGAGATTATTTCAGAACACCTCTAAAAATCAGAAATAATATATAACAAAACAGTTTATTAGCCATAAAGTAGTATAATTCACAAATTTTTTAAAAGGACACAGTTACCATGGAGATATTAGCACAGCTATTACCATTTATTTTTTTAATCGCGATTATGTATTTTATTATTATTCGCCCACAACAACAACAGGCTAAAAAGCATAAGGCTATGATAGAAGAGTTGCAAAAAGGTGACAAAATCATCACTGATGGTGGTTTGATAGTAGAAGTGAAAAAAGTTGAAAACAATTTCTTTTCCGTAAAACTAAATAATGACGTAGTCGTTAGATTAAATAAGCAATCTGTTGCACGAAAGTATGAGGATGAAGCTTAATTTTCGTATCATAATCTTCGCTTTGGCGATGGTATTTGGACTTTTCTTTTCTGCACCTTCTCTTTTACAGTTGGACAAGGGTGCTAAGATAAACTTGGGTCTTGACCTTCAAGGTGGTCTTCATATGCTTCTTGGTGTAAAAACCGAAGAGGCGGTAGTTACAAAGTTAAAATCGGTTGCCTCAAGTGTAAAACACTTCTCAAATCGTGAAGAGATTTTACTAGATGAGTTGAGTGCAAATGCAGACAATGTCTCTTTTAGTGTTTTAGACAGTGATGATATACCTGCGGTAGATAAGATGCTTAAAGATATTAAAGATTTGACAGTTACAAAAGATGGTGAAGCTTATCGTTTAAGCTACAGCAAAGAGGCTGTTAAAAAGATTCAGGCACAAGCTATTGAACAGGCTATAGAGACTATCAGAAACCGTCTTGACCAGTTTGGTTTGGCAGAGCCTACCGTAGCTCGTCAAGGTGAAGATAAAATTCTTGTTGAACTACCGGGTATCAAGACGGCAGAAGATGAAAAACGTGCTCGTGAACTTATCTCTCGTGCGGCAAAACTAGAGCTTATGGCTATAGATGAAGATCGTGCTATGCGTGTCTATCAGATGAGTGCATCTGAAGCTGCAGAGTATGGAGATGTTATCCTAGAAGATGCACAGCGTCCAGAGGTTAAGTATCTTGTGCGTGAAATTCCTATCTTAGACGGCGGTATGCTTACTAACGCTTCTGTAGGTTTCAATAAAAACAATAAACCTTTAATAAACTTCTCCCTAGATTCGGAAGGTGCTCAAATTTTTGGTGATTTCACAGGTAAAAATGTGGGAAAACGTCTTGCCGTAGTTCTTGACGGTAAAGTTATGAGCGACCCTGTAATCAATGAGCGTATCGGTGGCGGTTCAGGTCAGATAAGCGGTAATTACACAGTTGCTAGTGCAAATGACTTAGCTATTGCACTTCGTTCCGGAGCACTGTTGGCACCTATCTTTTTGATGGAAAAACGCTCTGTCGGCCCTAGTTTGGGTGCAGATAGTATTAGAGCGAGTATGATTGCTCTTATAGGCGGTTTTGCTTTGGTTATACTGTTTATGTTGGTTTATTACCGCATGGCAGGTGTTATCGCCAATGTTGCTTTGGTTGTAAACCTGTTTCTTATCTTAGCCGTAATGGCACTCTTTGGAGCTACACTTACCCTGCCCGGTATGGCGGGTATAGTTCTTACCGTCGGTATGGCGGTTGATGCCAATGTTATTATATCCGAACGTATCAGAGAGCTTCTGTATCAGGGTGTCTCTATTCATAAAGCGATAGAAGAGGGATATGATAATGCGATGAGAGCTATTTTAGATGCAAATATCACAACTCTAATCGCAGCAGTTGTTCTGTATGCTTACGGTAGCGGCTCTGTTAAAGGTTTTGCTATTACTATCAGTATAGGTATCTTAGCATCTATGCTTACAGCTATATTGGGAACACACGGAATCTATGAGATGTTAGAGCCTAAAATCCAAAAATCCAAAAATATCACATTTTGGTTTGGTATAAAGAAGGAGGCGTAGATGGAATTTTTTAAATATACTAGAACCTATGACTTTATGGGGCAATCAAAAAAGATGATGATTCTCTCGGTTGTCATGGTTTTGACCTCTTATGTGCTTCTCTTTACAAAAGGACTCAATTTTGGTGTTGATTTTGCCGGAGGAACAATAGTTCAGGTAAAATATGAAAAAGCGGCACCAATTAAGCTTATGCGTGAAAAATTAGCCACTAACAGTGCTTTTAAAGATGCAAGTATCACTGAATTTGGCTCACCTCAAGAGGTGATTATTCGTCTTAGCGGAAGTTCTAAAAGTGTCTCAAATGATGTGGCGGATATAACATCAAAAACACTTCAAGGAACAGGAAAGTTTAAAATTAGACGTGTTGACATGGTTGGTCCGAAAGTTGGAAATGAGCTTAGAGAGCAGGGTCTTATGTCGCTTCTTTTGGCAACTTTGGGTATTTTACTGTATGTTGCTTTTAGATTTGAGTGGCGTTTTGCCGTAGCTTCTATTATGGCTTTGGTGCATGATATATCTATCGCAATCGGTGCATTGGCTCTATTTCAGATACCTGTAAATCTTGATGTATTGGCCGCACTTTTAACGATTTTGGGTTACTCTTTAAATGATACTATTATCGTATTTGATAGAATTCGTGAGGGAATTACTAGCATGAAAACAGTCGTGCTTGAGGGTGTTATAGATGAGTCTATTACACGTACTTTATCTCGTACGACTTTGACATCATTAACGACATTTTTTGTTGTTTTAACTCTCTACTTGTTTGGCGGTGAAATTATTAACGCTTTTGCATTTACGCTTTTAGTCGGTATCGTTGTCGGTACGTACAGCTCTATTTTTGTCGCATCTCCTATGCTGTTGCTTTTTGGTTTTGATATTAAAAATTATCGTGCAAAACTTGCCGAAAAAGCCAAACGTGAAGCTGAAAAAGAGAAGATGAGAGCGCAATATGAGCAGGGAACTATTTAGTTAGTCAGTTCTATTTAGGAGGTAGATTATGGATTGGGGAAAAGTTATTTATGTATTTTTTACATTAATGAGCTTAACATCAACGGCAGGTTTTTTGTATGAGCATAACTCGATGGTGCTATTTGTGGCAGCGAGTCTTAACATGGTCTCAACAATTTTAAAAATTGGTGTTCGTAATCTACTCTCTGCGGAACTTTTTGCAAGTTCTTTAGTGGCAGATATTCACTTGATACCGGCTTTTATCTATGTAGAAATTGTTGGAAATATGGAGTGGGGAGTAGCCCTTGCTATCGGTGCTTTGATAGCCAATATCTTCTCAATTATCATTGTATTTATAGAGAGTTCTAAGGTACGAGAAGAGTATTGATTTTGCTTACATGTAAGAGGAGTATTTATGGAATATAATCCATCTGATATAGAAAAAAAATGGCAGGATTTTTGGGATAAACACTCAAGTTTTGAACCTCAAGAGAACTTTGAAAAAGAGAAAAAATACATCTTAAGTATGTTTCCTTTTCCTAGCGGACGTCTTCATATGGGTCATGTACGCAACTATAGTATAGGTGACGCATTTGCAAGACATTATCGTCAGCAAGGTTATAATGTACTTCATCCTATCGGCTGGGACAGTTTTGGTATGCCTGCTGAAAATGCCGCTATTAAAAATGGAGCTCATCCGAAAAAATGGACGTATGAAAATATAGACTATATGCGTAAAGAGCTTGTGACACTTGGACTCTCTTTCTCAAAAGAGCGTGAATTTGCCACTTCTGATGAGCTATATACAAAGTTTGAGCAGGGCTTTATCATCGATATGTTTGAAAAAGGTCTGCTATATCGTAAGCGTGGTTTTTTAAACTGGTGTCCTCACGATAAAACCGTTTTGGCAAATGAGCAGGTTATTGACGGTCACTGTTGGCGTTGTGATACGGAGGTTGTCCAAAAAGAGATGTATCAGTACTATCTTAAAATATCTGATTATGCCGATGAGCTTTTAGAGGATTTGAGTAAATTGCAAGACGGTTGGCCTAAGCAGGTTATTACTATGCAAGAGAACTGGATAGGTAAATCAAGCGGTTTGGAGTTTGATCTATTTTTTGATGAGAGTTCAAAAGAAAAGCTATCTAACGCTTTTGAGAGCTTTGATGTATTTACTACAAGAGCAGATACCATATACGGTGTAACATATACAGCCTTGGCACCAGAACATGAGATAGTATCATATATGATAGAGAACAGACTTCTTGATGATGAGACTATTTTGGCCATCAAAGCCATGAAAAATGCTAACTCGATAGATAGACAAAAAGAGAAATCGGGAGTAGCCTTAAATATCTCTGTTGTACATCCGTTAACCGGCAAAAGTATCCCTGTTTGGGTGGCAAATTTTGTATTGATGGATTATGGCAGCGGAGCTGTTATGGCTGTTCCTGCACATGATGAGAGAGATTATGAGTTTGCCGGTAAATATGGTTTAAGTATTACACCTGTTATCAAGCCTTTTAATGGTGAACTGCCAGAAGAGAGTGCATTTACGGAAGTCGGAGAGCTGTTTAATTCAGAAAGTTTTGACGGACTTCGCAGTGATGATGCCAAAAGAGCGGTTATAGAGCATTTTGAGAGTGAAAATATAGGTAAACGTGTTATTAATTTCAAACTAAAAGATTGGGGTGTCTCACGTCAGCGTTACTGGGGTGCACCAATGCCTTTTGTCCACTGTGAGAACTGTGGCATAGTAAGTGAAGAGAAAAAAAATCTGCCTATCGCACTACCTGAAGATATAGAGATAACAGGGGAAGGTAATCCCTTGGAAGCTCACCCTACATGGAAATATTGCAAATGTCCAAAATGTGCAAGAGACGCTGTTCGTGAAACCGATACAATGGATACTTTTGTGCAGTCATCTTGGTACTTTTTACGCTATACGGCTTCAAAAGAGGTTCAACAAAAGATGGGCTTTGATGCTAAAGAGTTAGAGTATTGGATGGGAGTCGATCACTACATAGGTGGAATTGAACATGCGATACTTCACCTGCTTTATGCACGTTTTTTTACAAAAGTTATGAGAGATTTAGGATATATAAACATAGACGAGCCTTTTGACAGACTTTTGACACAAGGTATGGTGTTAAAAGATGGCTCAAAAATGAGTAAATCAAAAGGCAATACGGTTGACCCTGATGCTCTTATTCAAAAATACGGAGCAGATACGGCAAGGGTATTTATACTCTTTGCAGCACCGCCGACACAGGAGCTGGAGTGGAATGACAGTGCGGTTGAAGGAGCTTTTAGATTTTTAAAACGTTTTAATGACCGTTCAAGTAACGTGCTTACATGTAAGAGTATTCCACAGATACAACACGACACTTTAAGCAAAGAAGAGAAACACGCAAGAAAGAAAGTGTATGAGGCTCTAAAACGCTCTTTTGAAGTATATGAGGAGCGATACACTTTCAACACTATGATTGCAGGTGTTATGGAGGCGATGAATGCTCTAAATGAGCAGAAAAATGCAGATGTCTGGACAGAAGGCTACTGGATACTGCTATCTATCATGGAACCTATCGCACCGCATCTGTGTTGGGAGCTTAGTGAGAGATACTTTACATGTAACAATCTTAGCAGACAGGAGATAAAAGAGGAAGTTTTTGTTGTAGATAGTATAGATATGGCTGTCTCTGTAAATGGCAAAAAACGTTCAGAGATACAAGTAGGTGTAGATGATGATAAAGAGACTATCATAGCTTTAGCAAAAGAGGCTGTCTCTAAATGGATAGAAGATAAAGAGATAGTAAAAGAGATAGTCGTACCTAAAAAGCTTGTAAATATCGTTATTAAGGGATAAGATGAGAGTATCTCTTGTTTTTTTACTGATTTTACTCTTTATTAGCGGATGTGGCTATAAGCCAAGCTCACACTATGCTAAGCAGGTAGTGGGTGAAAAAGTCAGTACGCAGATACTTATCTCTATGAGAGACCCTGAAAATACGGTTTTAATCAAAGATGCCGTAAATGAAGCTGTTGTTAGTAGATTCAGATCATCTTTGGTAGATAAAATACATTCAGATACCCATCTTCGTATTGCAATAACTAAGATTAAATTTTCTCCTTTACAGTATAATCGTGAAGGATATATCGTTACATACCGTACGTATATAGTTTTAAATATATTAAGAACATCAGCCGATAAGTCACAAACATACATCTCAAAAGGGGTTTATGATTTTGCTATAGAACCAAATGCTATTATCTCTGACAAAGCAAGATTTCAAGCGATAAAACAGAGTGCTCAAAAAGCGATAGATAGTTTTATAGCTGCTGTTGCCTCACAAGGTGCAATGAAAGGAATAAAATGACTGTAAACCAGATTATAAAAAGAGCGATTGAGCGTCTTAAAAACGAGGGTAAACTGCTAACTCCCGATGCCTACACGGAAGCTTTCTGTATGGAGTCAAAAAAAGCCGGTATATTGGTAGAAGATTGTAATCATGTAGATAAATACTTTAAGCTTTTAGATAAAAATTTTCAATCAGAAATCAAACAGTACCATGTCAGAACGACACAAGAGCTTATACGTTTTCTTATCTCCAAGATAAACCGTATGCAACCGTCTCAATGTGCAGAGACACTCGAGTCTCTTAAGACACTAAATAAGAGAGTCTTGCAGTCTATCGAAGTTTTGCATAATGCAGAGGCTAGTGAACTAGCCAAAAACAGCATAAGAATTTTAGAAAAAAACACTAACAGTGCAGATTTTGAACAGTTACGTCAGGCTTGGGTAAACTTTTTAACACTCTATGATGATACATATCTCTACAAACTCTCAAAACTGGGTAAAGTTTACTCCGGAGATCTTAAAAAGACTATCGACTCTATCGATGTCAGCGGTTCTAAAAGTTCAGCTTCAAAGAGTAACTTAGAGCAGATCGCCTCTTTAATGACAGCATCATTTGTTCCATCTATCGCCTCTAGCGTAAATGATAAAATAGCCAACGTTGCAGATACAATCAAAAAAGATCCATCTCTACTTGCTACAGAGAGTATGAAAGATGAGATTAGAGATGTTATTAAGCTTCGTATAGCTTTAGATAAATCTAGTGTAAAAGATATGGTTGTTGCTTTAGACAGTATCTTAGATAAACTCTCTTTACAACTTATAGACTTAATCGAAAGAAGTGATATATCTACAGGTGAAATTCAAGAGATAAAAAGTGACCTTGAAAAATTTGACCTTAAAAAAGAGAGTGACTTCAAGACAGCTCATAAAAAACTTTTTACCATTGCAACTACATTAGAAGAGCGTACCGAAATTTTAAGTAAAGATCTTAAACTTCATAACACAAAAGTGACAAAATTAAGTGCAAAAGTCGCTCACTTAGAGTCTGAACTTCAAAAAGCACAGAAAGCTTCGCGTGAAGATTTTTTAACCAAACTTTACAATAAGAGAGCTTTGGATGAGTATTTAGAGATTAAAGAGGGTGAATTTAACCGTTATGGCAGAAACTACTGTATCGTTATGTTTGATTTAGACTTTTTCAAAAAGGTAAATGATACTTATGGACATGAGGCAGGAGATGCAGTTCTTGCAGGATTTGCCAAAATTCTTAAAAAAGAGAGTCGTGATGTTGATGTTGTCGGTCGTTTTGGCGGTGAAGAGTTTTTAGCACTTTTAAGCGATACAGACTTAAAAGGGGCAATCACTTTTGCAAATAAAGTAAACAAGCATGTAGCCAAAACCCGTTTTATGTACAAGGGAGAGCGTATTGATGTTACTGTAAGTGGAGGAGTTGCACAGAGAAGTGCTCATGCAAATATGAAAGCTGTTATAAACTCAGCAGATGAACATCTCTACTCTGCCAAACAGAAAGGTCGAAATAGAATTGAACCTAGCTAGTTTTTTACAAAACAAACCTCTCTTTTATGATGAGATAGACTATGCTCGTATGCCTCGAATATATGAGGCAGTCAAATCAAACTTTATCTTACCCAAAATCATACATATTGTCGGTACTAATGCCAAAGGTTCAACAGGACGTTATCTCGCTAATGCTTTACATGTAAAGGGGATAAAAACAGGTCACTACAGCTCTCCGCATATTATAAAATTCAATGAACGTATCTGGATAGACGGTAGAGATGTCAGTGATGAACTCTTGCAAGATACTCACGAAAAACTTTTTAAAATATTGGGTAAAAAAAGTGCAGATGAGCTTAGCTATTTTGAATATACCACACTCTTGGCGATGCTCTGCTTTAAAGATTGTGAGTATGTTGTTTTAGAGGCAGGTCTCGGTGGAGAGTATGATGCGACAAATGTATTTGATAAGATACTCTCCATATTTACACCTATAGATTTAGACCATCAGAGCTTTTTGGGAGATGAGATAAACTCTATAGCCACTACAAAGTTAAACTCTATGCAAGATGTAGCACTTATAGCACAACAGCCACATAGTGAAGTCTATGAGATATATGAAGAGATAGCAGATAAAAATTCTACCCGGATATTTTATGTAAAAGATATGGTGCAAAAGAGTGATATATCTATGGTATCAAACTTTTCAGATAAGCTGCCAAAATATATGAGAGACAATATGTTAAGTGCTATAGCAGGACTGAAACTCTTAAAAGTAAGCTATGATGAAGATAGTTTTAAAGATGCGGCACTCTTTGCAAGACTTAGTAAAATAGCCAAAAATATCTATCTTGATGTGGGACACAACATTTTAGCCGCAAAGGCTATAGCCAAACATTTTAAAGGTCAAAAACTCCATCTTATCTATAATTCGTATGCAGATAAAGATTACAGAGAGATTTTAAGAGAGCTAAAGAGTATTATTGAGTGTGTAGAGATTATACGGATAGATTCCATAAGAGCGGAAGATACAGACAGATTGAAAGATACGCTTGAAAAAGAGGGTATAAGTTATAGAGATTTTACTACATGTAAAGATGAAAATAGCTATTTGGTTTTCGGTTCATTTAGTGTGGCAGAGGCATTTTTAAGTGAAAAATAAGGTTACAATCTCTATCCATGGAAAAAAACATGGCTTACGTCAATATGAGATAGATGCAAATAATAAAAAATTTTTGTATATTGGAGTATTTCTTATATTTGTATCTATAGCTACGGTTTTATTTATCATCATCTATCTAAGTGAATCTCTTGATGTCAGTAAACAAGAGGAGGCTTTTGCAAAAACAGAGTATGAGAAGATGAAAGATTCTCATGAAGTTTTGTATGAGACTATGACACATGTCCAAGAAGACCTGCTTCAAAAGGAGGAGGCTCTGCAAGAGGCAAATGTCAGAATGCAACAGATAGAAGAGCGTATGGGTTTGGTTGCATCTGATGACATTCCGCTTAAGCAGAGAATTTCAAAAGCAGATTTAAGCTCACAAGAGATAGCACTTATGCTTCGATATATACCAAACGGCTCACCCATAGAGTATCATGGCATAACAAGTAGATACGGCTACAGAAAACACCCGACATTAAAAAGACGCAGTTTTCATCATGGAAGTGATATGAAAGCGGCTCTAAATACACCTGTATATGCTACAGCTGACGCAGTTGTAGAGTTTGCAGGTTATCATAAAAGCAGTGGTTTTGGAAGATTGATTATACTTTCTCACAACTATGGATTTCGTACATATTTTGGACATCTAAGCAGAGTGGTTGTAAAGGCTGGAACATATATCAAAAAAGGCACTCTTATCGGATATACAGGAAACAGTGGACTAAGCAGCGGTCCTCATCTGCACTATGAAGTACGATTTATCCAGAAGACTCTAAACCCTTTCTGGTTTATAAAATGGACTAAAGAAAATTTTAATCAGATTTTTGAAAAAGAGAAAAGAGTACCTTGGAACTCTTTAGTAGCAGAGGTGTTGAGTCGGTAGCATTGCTTGTTGAAGATTAATTACATGTAAGGTATAATTCACTTAAGGGTACCCTTAAAAGAGCTTTAACAGGAGATAGTAGTGCGTGATAGCGAACCGATGACAAAATTTGGCTTTGAGAGAATATCTGAGGAGCTAAATCATTTAAAAACAGTAGAACGTCCGGAGATAGCAAAAGAGATAGAGAGAGCTGCGGATTTAGGTGATTTAAAAGAGAATGCCGAATATCATGCCGCAAAAGAGAAACAGCTTCATAATGATAACCGTATAGATGAGTTAAGTGCACTTATAGGTAAGGCACAGATTGTTGATCCTTCAACGCTAGAACATTCACGTATCAGTTTTGGTTCAACGGTAGTTTTGGAAGATTTAAACTCTGAAGAAGAGGTTACATACACTATCGTTGGCGGTTTTGAGAGTAATCCAAGTATAGGTCTAATCTCATTTAACTCTCCACTTGCAAAGCAGCTTTTAGGTAAGCAAGAGGGTGATGAATTTAAAGCAAAACTCCCCGGTGGCGAGAGAGAGTATGAGGTGTTAGAAGTTAAATATCAGGAGATTGTTTTTGAAACCCATTCATAAAATAGGTGTCGGTGTAGTCGGTGCTAGCGGCTTTACCGGTATAGAGCTTATTAAAATCTTGATAAATCATCCCATCTTTGAGATAACTTACGTGGCTACAAGTGAGGGTGGCATAGAGTTAGACGATTTACATCCTGCTCTTAAAAATATCTTTACATGTAAGGTGCAAAAGGCAGATTCAGCTGAGATTATCTCTCGTTGCGAACTGGTGTTTTTAGCTCTTCCTCATCAAGCTTCTATGGGATTTGCAAAAAGTTTACTAGATAGTGATATTAAAGTTGTTGATCTATCTGCTGATTATCGTCTTGAACTTGAAACATATGAGAAATACTACTGTCTTCATGAAGATAAAGAGCATTTAAAAGATGCTGTTTATGGGCTTCCTGAACTCTATCGTGAAGAGATTAAAAAAAGCTCTCTTGTAGCAAATCCCGGCTGCTATCCTACTGCTACAATATTGGGACTTATCCCTTTTGTCGAGTATATAGATGAAAATTTCCCTATTTTTATAGATGCAAAGAGCGGTGTCAGCGGTGCGGGTAAAAAATGCTCTGCCTCTACGCATTTTGTCGGTATAAATGAGAATATTTTTGCTTATAAGGTTTTAAATCACAGACATGAACCTGAGATAGCTGAAAAATTACGCCTAAAAAGTGATAAAGAGTTCGATATAAACTTTGTTCCACATCTCATACCTGCAACACGAGGAGAACTTATAGACTCTTATATGCTTGTAAAAGAGGATATTGACCCTGTCGCAGTTTTAAAAGAGTTCTATAAAGATGAGCCTTTTGTAAGAATATTTGATACACCCGTAGATATAAAAAACTGTAGCGGTACAAACTTTTGTGATATATATGCACAGCTAAAGGGCAGAAAGCTTTATGTAAATAGCAGCGTAGATAATATTTTAAGAGGTTCATCTTCACAGGCAGTTGCAAATGCAAATCTTATGTGTGGACTTGATGAAGCTTTAGCACTCCCTTTTGTAGCATATGTCCCATAAACTTTTTGAATTAAAAGAGGGAGCTGTTTTTATATCTGATGCACATTTTAGTGCAAAAGAGTCAAAACTGCTTCTACTGTTAAAAGATATAGACTCCAAAAAGATAGAAGCTACACAGCTTATATTGATGGGTGATATTTTTGATGTGCTTTTTGGCATAATCTCTTTAACATACAGGCGAAACATAGAGGCTATAGAGATTATAAATAATATAGCCAAAGAGATACCGGTTGTCTATCTTGAGGGAAATCATGACTTTTTAATACAGAAGTATTTTAAAAATATTGATGTTATACCCATAGAAAAACAGCCTTTACATGTAAAGTATAAAGACCAAGAGATACTTCTTGCTCATGGTGATTTTAATGCACAGTTGAAGTATAAAATATATACAGCTCTAATCCGTTCACGCATAGTTTTATATATATTGGGAGCTATTGATATAGTCACTTCGCACTCTATCATAAAGCAGTTGGACAGTTACCTCTCAAAAAAAGACAACTGCCGTAAAATAGAGAAATTTGAAGAGATTATCTTAAAAAAGATAGATAAAAATTCATTATTAAAATATGATATGCTCATCGAAGGACATTATCATCAAAATAGAACATTTACATATAAAAACTTCAAATATATCAATCTAGCTGCTTTTGCTTGTAATGAAAGATATTTTGTTGTAAAATCAAATCAAGAATCGTTGGAACTTCAAGAGTTTCAACTTCACTAAGGAGTCTTTTATGGCAAAAGATAATACATTAAAAGTCGGCAACAACGAGATGGAACTTGTCGATTTTCGTATATTTCGTCAGATTGGTGATGAAGTTTACGAAGGTATTTATGGAGTGAACGTAGCGAAAGTTCGTGAAATAATTAGAATGCCAAAACTTACAGAACTCCCCGGAGTACCAGAATTTATAGAAGGTATTTTTGATCTGCGTGGAGTCGTTATACCGGTAGTAAATCTTGCAAAATGGATGGCAATTGAGACACCTTCAAGTGTTACATCAAGAAGCACGAGAGTTATTATTACGGAATTTAACAATATACTTATAGGTTTTGTTGTTCATGATGCAAAACGTATTCGCCGTATAAATTGGAAAGATATAGAACCTGCATCATTTGCATCGGGAACAGGTTCGCTTGATCGTAGTAAAATTACAGGTGTAACACGTATAGAGGATGACTCTGTTTTACTTATTATCGACTTAGAGACGGTTGTTCAAGAACTTGGGCTTTACACCCCTGAAACAGGTGATATTCCAGTGGATGAGTACAATTTTTCAGGTCTTGTTTTGCTTCTTGATGATAGCTCAACAGCAAGAAAAATAGTTAAAGATGCACTTGAGAAGATGGGCTTTCAGGTTGTTGAAGCACAAGATGGACAAGACGGATTGCAAAAATTAGAGGATATGTACGGTATGTATGGAGATAAACTTTCAGATCATCTTAAGCTTATTATCTCTGATGTCGAGATGCCTCTGATGGATGGTTTTCACTTTGCTGCAAATGTAAAAGATGATGCTCGTTTTAATAATATCCCAATTATTTTTAACTCATCTATAAGTGACCATTTTAGCGAGATGCGTGGAAAAGATGCAGGCGGTGAAGCATACTTAGTGAAGTTTGATTCCAATACATTTTATGATGAAGTGGCACGAGTTGTACGTGCTCATGTCTCTTAAGGAGGTCTAGAGATGGAAGAATTTGATGAGATATTACAGGATTTTTTAGTAGAGTCCTTTGAGTTGATTGAACAGCTAGACCAAGATTTAGTAGAACTTGAAACAAACCCTGAAGACTTAGAGCTTTTAAACAGAATCTTTCGTGTAGCACATACGGTAAAAGGTGCTAGTTCATTTTTGAATTTTGATGTGCTTACTCACTTAACACACCATATGGAAAATATCTTAAATATGGCACGTCATGGTGATATAGTTATCAGCTCCGACATTATGGATGTTATTTTAGAGTCTATCGACCTTATGAAAGCAATTTTGGAAAATATACGTGATAATGGAAATGATCAAGGTATTGATGTTGCTGATTGTGTTGTACGACTTGATAAGGTTGCAGGTGGAGATGGAAATGTAGAGCATCCTGATGTTGTAGCTCCTAAAGAAGATGTAGCAACTCCGGCAGAAGAGGTTAGTGATGAAGCTGAAGATGTAGATTACTCAAATATGAGTGATGATGAGGTTGAAGCAGAGATAGAGAGGCTTTTAAAAGAGAGACAAGCTCAAGACAGAGCTAAGCGTGAAGCTAAAATTGCTGCAGGTGAAGAGGTTCCTCAAGCTCCTGAAATAGCTGAAGAAGATAGCGAAAAAGAGAGTAAGCAAGAGCCAAAACCAGAACCAAAACCCGAACCTGTAAAATCTACTCCTGCACCTGCACGTCCAAAGCCAAAACCGAAGGATAAAGAGCAAAATGAGAAGCGTTCTGCCACAACGGTTGAGCAGACAATTCGTGTTGATGTTAAACGTTTAGACCACTTGATGAATCTAATCGGTGAATTGGTACTTGGTAAAAACCGCCTGATGAAAATCAATGAAGATGTAGAAGAGCGTTATGAAGGCGAGGAGTTTCTTGAAGAGTTAAATCAGGTCGTCTCTATAGTCTCTCTTGTCACAACAGATCTTCAAATCGCGGTTATGAAGACTCGTATGCTTCCTATAGGAAAAGTTTTCAATAAGTTTCCACGTATGATTCGTGACCTCTCTCGAGAGCTAAATAAACAGATAGAGTTAGAGATAGGAGGAGAGGAGACGGAGCTTGATAAATCTATTGTTGAAGAGATTGGTGATCCGTTAGTCCATATTATTCGTAATTCATGTGACCACGGTATAGAGACACCGGATGTTCGTATCGCGGCAGGAAAACCTGAAGTAGGAACTATTCAGCTAAAGGCTTATAACGAAGGAAACCATATTGTCATTCAGATTACTGATGACGGTAAAGGTCTTGATGTAGATGTTTTAAAATCCAAATCGCTAGAAAAAGGAGTCATCTCAGAAAAAGAGGCTGACTCCATGAGTGATAAAGAGGCTTTTGCTCTTATATTTAGACCGGGACTCTCAACAGCAGCTGAAGTGACCAATGTTTCCGGTCGTGGTGTCGGTATGGATGTTGTCAAGACAAATATAGAGAAGCTAAACGGAATAATAGACATCGAGTCTGAAGTTGGAGTGGGAACTACTATAAATCTAAAAATTCCTCTCACTTTGGCAATTATTCAAGCTCTACTTGTCGGTGTTCAAGAGGAGTACTATGCTATCCCTCTAGCATCTGTTTTAGAGACTGTTCGCATAACAAAAGATGAGATATATACTGTTGAAAACCGCTCGGTTATGCGTCTGCGTGAAGAGGTGCTGTCTCTTGTACATATCGGAGATATTTTTGAGGTAGAGAGAGTATTTGACGGTGCCGAACACGCTTATGTTGTTGTTTTAGGACTTGCAGAGAGCAAAATAGGACTTATTGTAGATTCGCTTGTTGGACAAGAGGAGATAGTTATCAAATCTTTGGGTGAGTATCTTAAAGGTATTGAGGGAATTGCAGGAGCAACCATAAGAGGCGATGGCGGTGTAACCTTGATTGTCGATGTTGCCGCCTTGATGCAGATGGCAAAATCTGTCAAATCATCTGTAAACTCTGAGTCTGTGGTAGGTTCTAACGTCAATGAAAAGACAAAACCTAGTGATTACTGTGTTATGACCGTTGATGATTCCAAAACAGATAGAACGATTATGAGAACATCTCTAGCTCCTCTTGGCATTACACTTGTTGAAGCCTCTGATGGTGTTGAAGCACTAAATATTTTAAAATCGGGTGAGCATAATTTTGATGCAATGCTTATAGATATTGAGATGCCTCGTATGGACGGTTATTCACTAGCAGCCGAGATTAAAAAATATAACAAATATAAAAATTTACCGCTCATAGCAGTAACTTCACGTACAGGAAAATCTGACCGTATGCGTGGTGTTGAGGTTGGAATGGTAGAGTATATCACAAAACCTTATTCACCTGATTATCTGATGAATGTAGTTAAACGTAATATTAAATTTACGATGGAGGTATCATCATGAGTGATAAATTGCAAAATATCATAAACAAACAGCAAAACCAGAGTAATCCGGAAGTTACAAATATTGAAGACATTGTTCAGTTGGTTGGATTTGTAGTAGGCGATGAAGAGTATAGTGTGCCTATTTTAACTATACAAGAGATTATAAAACCTATTGAGTGGACTAGAGTCCCTCAAACACCGGCATACGTTTTGGGTGTGTTTAATCTGCGAGGTTCTGTTATCCCTCTGATTGACCTTCGCCAAAAATTTGGTTTAAACAGTATAAATCATACTGACGATACACGTTTTATAGTTATAAGACATGAAGATGAAGTTGCAGGTTTTGTTATAGATAGGCTTACAGAAGCCATAAGATTGAATAAGTCAGCTATAGGTCCTGCTCCAGAGACCACTTTGGAGGGTGAGAGTATGATTGAAGGTGTCGGTAAACAGCAAGATCGTATCTTGACAATTTTAAAAGTTCACAAACTTCTTGAGCGAGACTTTTAAGTCTCTTGGATATATGAGAGATATTATCTATAAAAATAGAAGAGAAGAGCTTTTTAAGCTTTTGGATGATGGTGTTGCCATCTTAACTTCTGCCAAATACAAAACACGTTCAAACGATACAGAGTTTGCATATCGCCAAGAGAGTAACTTCTACTATCTTAGCGGTATTTTAGAAGATGAGTGTATTATAGTTTTTGAAAAAAATTCCAAAATAGAAAAGACATACCTTTTTGTTAAAGAGATAGATAAAAAAGAGTCTCTATGGTTAGGCAGACGTATGGGTGTCAGAGGCGCTAAAAAGCGTTACAGCTTTGATGAAGTGCTAAATACAGATGAGTTTGATAATAAGATAGAAGATATATTGAAAAATAGAAAAAAACTCTATTGCAATCTATTTTCTGAAGATAGGATAGTTAAAAAAACAGTGCTTACATGTAAGAGTGCTTTAATGCCTAAAAACTTTATAGATATATATACTATTGTTCAGAAGATGAGGCTCATTAAATCAGATGATGAGATAGAGTTGATTAAAAGAGCCATATCTATAACAAAAGAGGCACACCATAAGGCGATGAAGAGAGTCACTCTAGCAAATAGTGAGTCAGAAGTGTCAGCAGAGTTAGAGTATATATTTGCAAAAAACGGTGCTAAATATAAAGCGTATGAAAATATAGTCGCTGCGGGAAACAGTGCAAATACTTTACACTATATAGATAACGATAAAAGCCTGAAAAAATCTCAACTTGTACTTATAGATGCCGGATGTGAATATAAGATGTACGCTAGTGATATAACAAGAGTATCTCCTGTTTCAGGAAGATTTACAGAGGCTCAAAAAGAGCTTTATGAGATGGTTTTACGAGTGCAACTTAAAATAATCTCCATGATAAAGCCGGATATAACAAAAAATAAATTACAAAAAAAATCTGAAAAATTATTGACAGAAGGTATGGTATCTCTTGGTATCTTAAAAGGAGATGTTAAAAAGCTTGTAAAAAAGAAAAAACATAAGAGGTACTATCCACACGGAATAGGGCATTGGATGGGAATCGATGTGCATGACCCCTCTCCATATCTTGATGAGTCTTTAAAACCTGTAAAGTTTCAAAAAGGCATGGTTTTAACTATAGAACCGGGTATATATATAGATAAAAATGACAAAAAAGTACCCAAGAAGTATCGAGGAGTAGGAATCCGCA
>WFND01000170.1 GCA_015484575.1 Helicobacteraceae bacterium | reverse complement strand
CTACCCCCTCAAGGTAGCGTGTCTACCGTTCCACCACGTGCGCACATAGACTAAAGCAGTTTAAAGTACTACTGAAACTTTAAAAATGAGGGTAACAAAAAGTTGTGACGGGATTATATCCCCCACAACCTTTTAGACTCTTTAAAACTTATCCAATGAATGGGTTAGCGTAAAGAGCAATAAGAGCAATTACTAGTGTATAGATAACTTGCGCTTCAATCATTGCAAGAGCAATGAACATTGTAGTCATTAGCTTTCCACCAAGACCCGGGTTACGTGCAGTACCTGCAATTGTTGCAGCGGCAGTATGACCCATACCGATTGCTCCACCAAGAGCAGCAAGACCAAGACCAACACCGGCAGCAATCATTGAGTAAGCTTTAAGAGTTTGGTTTGCAACTTCACCATCAGATGCAAAAGCGGCAGCACTAAGTGCTAATAATACGAAAAGAATTTTTTTCATTCAGTTCTCCATTTTTAAATTTTGTTTCAAAGAGTGTTCGGATAGCGTAAACAGCCTTTACATGTAAAGAGTGCCAACCCACACATAAATGCGATGGATTTCCCTACTAAGTCACTTTGAGTAGCGAATTATAGTGAAATAATTTTAAAATCTATCTTTAAGCACGACCCAAAGATATTTTATTTCCTTTAAATTCTAAAATTTCTACATCTATTTTATCACCCTCGCTTAAAACATCAGAAACTCTCTCTACACGCTGATCTGAAATTTTTGAGATATGTAAAAGTCCGTCAACTCCGCCGGGAAGCTCAACAAATGCTCCAAAGTCAACTATCTTTTTTACAGTGCCCTCTGCTTTATCTCCGACTTTATACTCTATTTTCGGAGCTTTTGGAGTATTAACTATGTTTTCAATATGAGTTCTTGCATCTTTTATTCCCTGACGGTTTGTGCCGGAAACTTTAACGCTACCTTGTTTTTTGTCTATATCTATAGCGACTTCAAACTTCTCTATAATCTCACGAATTGTCTTACCGGCTTGTCCGATAATATCACCGATACTGCCGGGATCTATGCTAAACAGGTCACTACTAGGTAATATACCCTCATTTAGTTCAATCTTTTTCTCATGCTCTTGCATAATATCTATAATTTGAGAGCGTCCTTTTTTAGCTTGGGTCAAAGCCTCTTTAAGTATATCAAGAGAGATACCTCCTAGCTTAATATCCATCTGCAATGCAGTAATACCATCTTTTGAACCGGCTACTTTAAAATCCATATCTCCATCATGGTCTTCAAGTCCCATTATATCACTTAAAATCGCATACTTTCCATCTTCACTAACCATACCCATAGCTATACCTGCAATAGTATCGCTCATCTTTATGTCTCCCGCACGTAGTGCCATATATCCACCGCATACCGTTGCCATAGAAGATGAGCCGTTTGACTCTAGGATTTCAGATACAAGACGTATTGTGTGACCAGATTCCGGCATAGCTGCTTCAAGAGCTCGTTTAGCTAGATTTCCATGTCCCAACTCTCTTCTGCGTGGTGGTCCTATAGGTGATGGCTCTCCTACACTAAAACCGGGAAAATTATAGTGAACCATAAACTCTTCATTTTGAGTTCTTGTAGCTGTTAAATCTTCATACATCTGAGCATCTTTATCACCACCAAGTGTTAAGATAACCAAAGCTTGTGTCTGACCTCTTGTAAAAAGTGCCGAAGCGTGAGTAGATGGTAATATATTTGTCTCTATCTTAATAGGACGAACCTCATCTAACGCTCTTCCGTCAGCACGTACTTTTTCATTTAATATTTGAGCTCTTACACTATCACGTTTAACTTTCTCTATAGCATCTTTTAAAAGACTCTCATCCCAACTGCTATTATCTTTAATGATTAATTTTCTAATCTGGCGAAGTGCAGTTGAACGTTCTGTTTTTGCCATATGATTGATAGCTTTTTTAATATCATCCATGTAGTTTTTACGTAGATACTCAATCATATCTTTAGAATCTTCATTCTGTTTTAAAATCAGTTTCTGTGTCTGTTTTGCATACTCTTTAAAGGCGTTTTCGTATGCACTATTTGCACTGTTTAACTCCTTTTGAGCTTGAGCTAAGACCTCTATAAGCTCACTCTCACTCATCGCATTAGAGCTATATTGATTTATCATATCTGCACCAAGCATTGGATCTATCATAGGGTCAATAATAGCTGAATTTACCATCTCTACATCAACAGAGCCTAGTGTTCTCATCTCTATCATCAGTATATCTTCTTTTGAACCGGACAGGTATAGATCAAGTGTTGACTCTTTTAAGGCTGAAGCTGCAGGATTTACAACTATCTGTCCATCAATTTTCGCCATCCTTACTGCTGTAACAGAGTTTGAAATATCTATATCAGATACATACAGAGCTGCCGAAGCGGCATTTAGTGCCAATACTTGAAGGTCGGAGTCCTCATCTACACTTAAAACCATAATAGTTATCTGCGTCGGGTTGGAAAAACCTTTTGGAAATAGTGGCCTAAGAGAACGGTCAACTATACGTGATGTTAAAGTTTCAAAATCACTAGGCTTTGTCTCACGTTTAAAAAAGCCGCCCGGAAACTTACCGGCTGCGTATGTTTTTTCTATATACTGAACTGTTAATGGTAAAAATCCATCATCTACAAAATCTGTCTCATCCGTAACAACCGTAGCCAATATAACCGTATTTCCGCTCTTTAGCCAAGCCGCACCATTTGATTGTGCCGCTACTTGATTAAAAGCGTAACTTTCACTCTTGTTTTTTAACTCTAACTCGACATTATAATTCATACATTTTCCTTTTTAAGTATCATCTGCATACTCTCATCATCTACATCTTCTAACTTTTCATAATAACACTGTGTCTCTTTAAAATTAACTATCTCATTTAAAAAAAATATGTCATCAACTAAGGGTTCTATAGCTTCTAAAACTTCTTGTGGCAATATAGGAACGCCTACATATACGGCTTTTGGCTGTTGTGCCAAAATAGCCTTTATCGCCAAAAGAAGTTTTAAACCTGTTTGTGAAGCTTCATCTACTATTAGTACGGTTTCACCTTTTTTTGAATCAAAATGACCTCCTTTACGATATTTATATATATCAGGTAGTATCTTCTCTTCATTTCTTCGTGTCGCCTCCGCATACACATAATCAACCTGAATATCAAACGAGTCGCACAAAACATCATGAATAACAATCTCTTCCGTCTCGCATACTCTTGCTATTTCACACTCTTTATTGTTTGGTGCAGTTATTGAGGCTGAAAAGAGCATATCTATAGGTAGAGAGAGTCGTCTGTTTATTAAAGATGCCAGATACAATCCTCCAGATGACAGAGCAACCAAATTCCAATTTTCACTACGCATCTGTTCCAGAGGCAGAGTGTCTAGCAGTCCTTTGGCCGCATCTTCTCTATCTTTGAGCTGTCTCATTTTGTACCCATCGTAGAAGCCGAACCAAGCAGATACTTAAGGTTATTATCAATAAATTTGATACCGACTCCTACATATACGTTTTGAGATTGTGAGTTCATTGGATTATCCCAGCCTCCGTATATCTCTAAGTGTTTTAAGAAGCGATACCTCATCATAAACTTAACATGCGGGTTCTCCCCTCTTACGTCATTAACGGCATTAAAATCAAAAACTTCCAAAGAGGCTTTAAATTTATTTTTGTTTGCAAAATAATCCACACCGACACCACCGGTAGATTCAATAACTCCCGCACGCATCAGTATATCACCAAAACGTTTTCCATACTGTCCCGATATATATGTCTTACCTTTTTCATGCACACTAGGATCAATGCCCGGACGCGTATAATCTCCCATAGAGAGTACATCAAACAGATAGTAAGTCTCTGGATTTGGCAAATATGCGACACTTAAATAAACCTTTGAGTCTTGATCTCTTACAAGATATTCACCATGCATACCGACTTGAAGTTCACTAACTGTGAAATTTGACAAAAGTGAATCAACCTTATCAAAAGCGTGTTGACCGCTGTCAAAGAAGCTGTCAGCCGATGTAAGTGCTGCATTTAAAGATTCACGATTCTCATCTATTATCGTGCTTACATTATCCTCAATTGTGATAAATTTATCCACCGCTTCTGGAAGAGAATTCTCCAATGCTCCGCTAATACCGTCAAGTCTTGTCGTTAAAGAGTCTATACGAGCCATTATATTTGGCAAGTCCTTGTTTACCGTATCCGCTGTCTGTTTAAAACCAGCACCCATATCTCTAAAATTTTTAATGGCATTAGATAGAGCAAGGCGATTTTCCAGTATCATTGAATCAAGATGAACCCCAACATCTCTGAAAGATTTTATCATCTGACGCAAATTTTCTTTCTGTTCATCGTTTAACACTTCACGCAGATCCTGCATTAAAAGTTTTAGCTCATTTGCTGCTTCATTTACAGAATCACTTGTCTCATCAAAAGCAGCATACTGTTTAAATTTTTTCAATATCTCACCATCTTTTAAAGATATAGAGCTTTTACCTTGAGTGATATTTATCATCTTCGCACCCAAAACGCTCTCTTGTGCTATTACAACCATAGAGTCTTGTGCTATCTCAACATTTTTCTGAATTAAGAAGCTGAGTTTTACCCTGCGACCTTCAACGGCTATATCACTAATCTCACCTATCTTTACACCATTCATGGAGACATGCGAGTGTAGTTCAAGACCTGTAGCATCATTGATGTAGGAGTATATTTTATACCCCTTCTCATTCCAATTTCCTATGTTATTTACCTGTGTAGAGAGCATTAACAACGCTACAAGACCTAAAACAACAAATAGACCGATTTTAGCTTCTAATTTCACTTTTAAGAGCCTTCCTAATTATTACTCATTTTATATTTTATCTCAGACCCACCCATCGGCTTAAGAGCTACTGTAAAATATATATATTTATCATGTACCGATGACGCTTCATCATTTGTCAAAATAGGACGATTATTTTCAACATATCTTAAACCGAAATCCCAACACCTTTTGGAGTACAAAAAACCTACTTCCATACTTTTCTTAACTGCATTTTCAAAATCATAAGCATATTTTCCAAAATATCTGTAACGAGCAGAGTATTGGTATGAAGCGTCTGCCGTAAAATAACTGTTTTTTACTTCATCATGAGATTTTATAATATCTTCATAAAAATGATTTACATCGATACTAATACTTTCATCATTATATCGAACTGAATTAAGAAGTTTGGTAATTTTATGCAAATCGTGATTATAAAAGGTATCATTATAGTAACTAAAACCAAAAGCGAGGTCAAGTTCTAACTCATTTTCCAACTCTCCAAAACGATCAGCCGTACTATCATAAGTAACCCTCTGTGCCAATTTATGATAAAGCAACTGTTTTCCATCTTCAAATAGATATTGTGAAAATTTTATCTGTGTTGCATCTTTTAAATCAGAGAGATTATAAAAATCACACACATCACTGCTCCAGCCTAAATCACCAGAACATAAACTCTCATAATCATCATAATAGCCACTCTTATAATCACTCTCAGATTTTGCGTATGCCAGTTCAAAAGCTATAGTATGTGCAATATTATTAAAACCTCTTGTTAAGGATGTACTAGCTTTTAAAAGATGATAATATCGTCCGAATATGCCGTTATCATACTTGATTTTTGGATTGTAAAATGTACTATCTCCGCCAAAAGTTATGTAACGACCATACAGATTTGCCTGATAACTCAAATCTAAGTAATCATTAAAAAAACTTCCCTGTAAGGTTATAGGAATCTCTATATTACTCTCTAAAGCAGTTTTTCCTCTAGGTCTTTGGAAGTTATTAAATGTCATATCTAACTTATACAGAAGATGATCTTGCAAAACAGTATCAAGATAGTGGTGATATTGTACAACCGGTAACTGTTGTATTGTGTCATCATTACTCTGTTTGCTTAAATCAAGAAAATATTTAAAATATGTACCTATATAATTTTTCTCTTCATTATAAAAAATATTTACTTTTGAATCTACCTGATTTGAGGTGCTGTTTCTTGTCTCGTCATTGTTTGAAAGATTTAAAAAATCAACATCGTTCATCCACATAATATCGCTGTAAATTCCAGATTGACCATCAAAATTTAGCCCAAACCAATCCCATAAAAAAGCACTATTTTGGTATTTAAAAGCGACACCGTTATGATCTTCATGAGCCAAATCATACTTATTTGCATACTCTGATTTTTCTTTAAAATATCCTAGATTCAACTCGCCCTTAGCAACGCTAGAATCTACAAAACGTAAATCAGCATATATCCCCTGCCCACGTTGTGTACGAATCTGTGGGCGAAACTCCAAATCCCACTGATCATCAACACTGACATAATACGCCTGTTCATAATAAAACCCCTCATCGCCCGAGAGACCAAAAGCCGGTGTTAAAAAACCAGAACGTCTTTTAGTATCAAGAGAATATCCAAAATAGGGAAAATAAAAGACTGGAATGTCATATATATGAAGACGTGCATTATAGACATTCATCCACTTTGTTTTAGCATCATAATTTGATGAGCTAAAATAGATTTTCCATAACGGTTCAGTAGGATTACATCCAGATAACATGCCTTCATTTAGAGAAAAGCTTCTATCTTTTGCTTCTGCTTGAGCTGTACTCATCCAGACTTGAGATTTTTTGTCTATCATATACAGAGGAGCAAAAAGGCGCTCTTTTTTACCAACATCTATCTTGGCATACTCACCTAAAGCAAAATATTCACTGCCTTGCATAGCCATAATATTTCCAAAAAGTTCAAGCTCTTTTTTTTTGCGGTTATATATAGCTTCATTAGCACTAAGATACTGTTTGTTGTAGAGTATAACAACATCATCTTTGGCACTTACGGATGTCTCATTTGATTCAAGTGTTGTAGCATATATCTCAATATTACTTGCATAAACAGCCGATGTAAATATCAGCATTATTGGTAATATAATTTTATACATCTACCACCAAAGTTTGAGCGGTTCTATCATGCAAGGTTCTTCTTAGTGGATCAAACATACCCCATAAAAAACCAAGATAAAAAAGCATTTCACTAACAATTCTAAAAACTGCTCTATTAAATGATGAGATAAAAGATGGGTTTGAGAGTGTTTTAATCTCAATAACATGTATCTTCATAGCTATTTTTCCCAAAGTTGCACCATATTGCATTACGAAAAAAGCTTGATAGATGATTTTCATTACCATATATTCTAAGACAACAGAGTTAGTCAGTTCAATCATCTGCTCTACAGTCGTAGCTTGTGTAAATGAATCCCATAGCACTATCATCAAAAGTATTGACAACAACAACTCATCAATAAAAAAAGCCATAGAACGCTTATTGATACTAGCTAAAGTTAATTTTTCTCTATATAAAACATCTTCTATATTTTCATTCATTACAGAGCCTGATATGCAATATCCGTACGCAGTTTTTTGCCCGAAAAGTGAACCTGTCCACATAACATATAAGCACGGTCTCTAGCTTGTTTAATACTATCACCTACCCCCACGCAGACTAAAACTCTTCCACCGGTAGCATATAAGACACCATCTTCTTCACTAACACCTGCGTAAGAGATATGAGCATTTTGTTCTATCTCATCATGAACTATATCATCAACAACAATTTCAGCAGGTTTAGAAGATTTATAAGGATAGTTTTCACTCGCCATAACAACACCTACCGCATACTGATTGCTAAAGCTTACATGTAAAGTATCTAACTGCTTAGTTGCTGCTTTGTAAAACAGCTCACTCGCAGGTGTCAGCATAAGAGGCATCAATATCTCACACTCGGGATCACCAAAACGTACATTAAACTCTAATGTTATCGGTTCATTATCAACAACCATAATTCCGATAAACAGAACTCCTTCAAAAGGTGCATTTTCACTCTGCATACCATCAAGAGTAGGACGAATAATTCTATCTTTTACTTTCTGATAAAGCTCTTCATCTACTAACGGTGTCGGGGCATATGCACCCATTCCACCCGTATTTGGACCCTTGTCTGCATCTAAAAGGCGTTTATGATCTTGTGCAGCAGGAAGCAAGATATAATCTTTTCCATCACATATAGCAAACATAGACAACTCATACCCATCTAAAAACTCTTCTACAATAACATTTTTACCTGCATCTCCAAAAGATTTTCCGCTTAACATCTGTGAAACTGCTTTTTTTGCTTCATCTTTACTTGCAGCTATAATAACGCCCTTGCCACCGCAAAGACCATCAGCTTTGACAACAATAGGAGCAGTTAAAGTATCTATAAACTTAAATGCTGTTTCAATATGATCCGTCTCGATGTAAGCAGCTGTCGGGATATTGTATTTTGCCAAGAAATTTTTCATATAGACTTTTGAGCCTTCAAGTCTTGCCGCCTCTTTACTTGGTCCAAAAATATTAAGACCTTTTGCTTTAAATATATCGACAACACCATCAACAAGAGGTGCTTCAGGACCTACTATTGTCAAATCTATCTCATTATCTACGGCAAACTGGGCTAACTCATTGTAATCTTTTATCTCTATATTTTCTCCAAGGCGTGACGTTGCACCGTTTCCCGGTGCAAAATAGAGTTTATCTACCGCTTCATCTTTATCTAGCATACGCCCTATTGAGTATTCTCGTCCTCCGCTTCCTAGTACCATAATATTCATATCAAAATTCTCCGTGATTATTTATGCTCTGCTACTTATTTGTAGGGTAAGTATTCATACAAAAGTCAACTCTTGTATCAATACTTAAAAGTCCAGATGGGCGTCTCGCAAGTAGCTTTGGTTCTCAAAGCCGAATAAAGGCAGAGCGAGTGTCTCTTTAGGGGCAGTTTCTAAGACATAGTCCTCAAACAAAACCGCCACACACCAAGACAGCTACGTAGTCCACCAAGTGAATATGTAGAACCCCCTGATATGCGATTACTCGCACCACCCAGGCTTTGAAAAATTATAGCCTAAAATTGCTTATAATTGCAATTTTTTTGCCGATTGTATTAGACTTTTCATTGTTGTTTTTGCAGATAATTGACTCTTTACATGTAAAGGAAGCCTTTTTTGTGTGGTTGTACCTATCACAACTACCTTATGAGTATCTTTAAAAGTAAATTTTTTCATAAAACATGTTATTGCAGAGGGAGAGCTAAAAGCCAAAACGGCACTCTCTTGTATATAAGTTAACTCTATATCATCATTACATGTAGTTTTATAGACAATAACCTCATCTATATCAACACCTTCTTGTTTAAGTTTTTTTGAAAAATTTGATACGATTATCTCTGCTCTAGGATAAAGTATCTTTAAATCACTAAATTTTTCGCCTATATCTTCGTAAAGATTATCGCCATATCCCCCGCTTACATGTAAAAGTTTTGCTCCCATTGCCTGAGTAGCTTTTGCAGTTGATTGTGAGATAGCTATTATAGGTATATTTTTCCAGTTATTATCTATACGTTGAAGTGCCTCTAATGCCTGTTTTGAAGTGACAACCAAAGCATCATATTTTGATAAATCCACACTTACATGTAAGAAATTTATCTTTATGATAGGTACATGCAAAACTCCTTCATAAGGAGTTTTAGAGAAGAGATAAATTGGAGCTTTTATTCCCATTCTATTGTTGCAGGCGGCTTTGAGCTAATATCATAAACCACTCTGTTAATTCCATCTACTTCATTAATTATTCGGCGACTTATTCTCTCTAAAAGGTCGTGTGGAAGATGAGCAAACGTTGCCGTCATTCCATCTACTGCTTCAACCACGCGAATACAGACTGTATTATCATACGTACGGTTATCACCCATAACACCTACAGATTTTACATTTAATAAAACTGCAAACGCCTGCCATGTTTTTGTATAGTATCCGCTAACTTTAAGCTCATCTAAAAGAATAACATCTGCTTCACGTAAAAGTTCTAAATCTTCTCTATTTACATCTCCCATGATTCTAATAGCTAAACCCGGACCGGGAAAAGGGTGACGATTTATCATATTTTCAGGAAGACCAAGCTCCAATCCAACCTTACGAACTTCATCTTTAAAGAGTTCACGTAGTGGCTCTATTAACTCAAAATCCATCCAATCTGGAAGACCACCGACATTGTGGTGTGATTTTATAACTTCTGAAGGTCCATTAACAGAGATAGACTCTATGACATCAGGATAGAGCGTACCTTGAGCCAAAAATTTAATACCGTCATGCTTTTTAGCCTCTTTTTCAAACTCTTCTATAAAAGTATGTCCTATTATTTTACGTTTTTGCTCAGGGTCGGATACACCTTTTAATTTACCTAAAAAATTATCTACTGCATCCACTGTTATAAGAGGTACTTTTAAGTTTATCTTAAACACCTCTTCTACCTGCTCCCTCTCATGCTTACGAAGAAGTCCATTGTCAACAAATACGGGAATAAGCTGATCTCCGATAGCCTCATATAAGATAGCTGCAGTTACAGAAGAGTCAACACCACCACTTAAACCACATAGAACTTTTCCATCACCTACCAAATCACGTATCTTGCTTATCTGCTCTTTTACAAAATGCTCCATCTTCCATTTTTCACTTACTCCACAGATTATACGAGCAAAATTGCGAAGCATTAGATAGCCCTCTTCTGAGTGCTGAACTTCTGGATGAAACTGCATAGCATAAACACGTTTTTGCTCATCTGCAATGGCTGCGTATGGAGAGTTATCAGAGTGTGCTATCGGTTTAAATCCTTTGGGCAGTTCATCTACACGGTCACTATGGCTCATCCATACTATACGTCCATTATCACACTCATTAAACAGTGGTGAACTCTCGCCATGGTCTTCATTTATCTCCAACTCTGCTTTACCGTACTCGTGATGATTAGAACGAATTACAGATCCACCAAAATCTACAGCAATACGCTGCATACCATAACAGATACCGAGTATTGGAACTCCTAACTCATATATCCCTCTATCAACTTCATACGCATCTTTGTTATAGACAGATGAAGGTCCTCCGCTAAGTATGATACCTTTAGGATTTTTAGCTTTAATATCTTCTAGTGAAGCGTGATATGGGATTATTTCACAATAAATTTTATCTTCACGAAGTCTTCTAGCGATAAGTTGTGTGTATTGTGAACCAAAATCGAGAACAAGGATGCTGACATCTTTCATAAGTTATGCCTTTAAATATATTAGACTTGTTGCGAAATAGGAGTGTATCATAAATAGACGTTAAAATGGTGAGATTGTACAAAACTTTTTTGAGCCGTAGCCCGAAGCTACGGTGATGAAAAATTTTATGCAAGATTGCCGTTTTAACGCCTACCCTTCGGGCTTTACACATTTGCCCATACTCTGCGTTAACACTCCTTGAATTAGCTACGGCTAGTCCTGCGT
>WFND01000169.1 GCA_015484575.1 Helicobacteraceae bacterium | reverse complement strand
CTGTTAATTAGTGCCTGACACTTCTTTTTGTTTTACTTTTCTTCTTTTTCTTTTGTCTTTTTAATATTGACATAAATCTTCTTTTTATATATAATGATTTTAATATATATAAAAGGAAACGTTATGTTAAGTATAGGTATAGGTGAAATACAGAAGAATAGTTCTATTTTTTCTAATCTTACAGAGGCAATACAGATAATAGATAAACGCAAGAGACAAGTTCTCGCGATGGTGTATCCTGTTGAGAATGTAAGTACAATTGATAAGCTAGCGGGTAAGTATAAAAACAGAGTTAATACCATAGAAAGTAACATTGAAACCATCAAAGAAAGAGCAATGCAAACAGCTATGGAGGAGAAATATGGTCTATCTTCTTGATACAAATATAATCATACGATTTTTAGTAGGCGACCACCAAGAACACCTAGTTACAAGTATAAAGTATTTCAAAGAGATAGAGAGTGCTAAACTACAAGTTGAGATATTAGATAGTGTTTTAATGGAAGCTTTTTTTGTATTAACAAAATTTTATAAACTCCCTAAAGATGAAGTAATAAATGATTTAAAGACTATTCTTGCTCTTAATGGTGTTATCAATAGTAATAAACCTATACTTTATGAAACTCTTAGCATAATAGAAGTAAAGAATATTGATTTTGTAGATGCTTTGATTTGTGCAAAGAGTAAGCTACAGGGATTCAATAAGCTTAGTTTTGATAATGATTTGAAGAAGTGTTGATATCTAGGGTCAGACCCTTGATTCTAAATTTAATACCTGACCCCTTATATGTACCTTATATTTTATATTAAAGACTAAAATTCTCTAAATTTCACAATTTATTATAGATTGTTACCTTTTTTTGCTATGCTTTTAGCATAGGGAAATGTCCCAAAGCAAACTGAGCCCTGTTAGGGTGTGCATTAATTTTTGCACTTTACATTTAATATGTCGAGGATATTATTATGAAACGGTTACATCTTATCAAGTTTATCTTGGTCTTTTTATCCATCTTTGTGTATGAACAGCAACTATTTGCTGATGCTTATGCTGCCACCGATTTGCGTATGAGCAAATCAGTTAATCACAGTTCTCGAGAGGTTAATGAGAACTTTACATATACTCTTACTGTTACAAATGTTCACGCATCAGTTCCGGCAAGAGGCGTAACTATAACAGACAATCTTCCATCTGGAGTAACCTTAGTCAGCTCCTCAGCACCTGCTGGGTGGTCTTGCAACGGTTCGACATCCATCACTTGTTCAACTACATCAAATTTGAATGCCGGAAGTCATGCAACTATTACATTGACGGTAAAATCATCTACAACAGGTAATAAAGTAAATCAGGCAGAAGCTAGTTCTCCATCTCCTGAAGTTACCGGTCATGAAAGTGACAACGTAGATTCGGCAAGTATCAATATATACGCAACTCAAAATGCAGATATGCAGATAACAAAATCTGCTGATAGTACAGTATATACCGATGAGACGGTTACTTATACTCTTAGAGTAAAAAATAACGGACCCGATTATGCAAAAAATGTTAGTGTAACAGATGCTCTGCCATCAAGCCTGACAAATATTCATGCTAGTGGCTCTGGCTGGTCATGCTCATCTGGATCTAACGTTACATGTAACTACAACTCAACTCTATTTTCTCCGGGTAGCACCAAATACATAACAGTTACAGCCACAGCTCCTCACACTCCTCAAAGTGTGAGCAATACGGCATATGTAACAACAAGCTCAACAGACAGTAACTCAGGAAATAATCATAGCACTAAAAATATAACCGTAGAACAGGCTCCTTTAAATCTATATATCGGTCTATACGACTCTGCTGACCCGGTAAACTCCGGTGACTCGTATGATTATATTGTAAATATAGAAAATCCTACCGCCAATGTAGATGCAGATAATGTTAAAGTAGTTGTCAGACTCAACTCTGCCGTCAGTGGAGGATACACAGGATATACAGGCTCAGGATGGAGTTGTGATCCTAAAAGTGGAAATTACGTCACATGCTACTATTCACCTACGCTAGCTGCCGGTACCGATTTGGGTAATATTGGAAAGATGCTCTACTTACATATTACCGCTCCTATGACACAAGGAACATATCAGAGTAAAGCGACAGTATATGACAGTGGAACAGAGTACGACTACTCCTACCAAAGCACAAAGATAATAAATACATCTTTACCGGCTGATGTGCGTATTATAAAATCTGCAAATAAATCAACGGTCTCTTATGGAGATAATCTCTATTATTACCTAAAGGTAAAAAATTTAGATCACCATAATTATGCACAAAATGTGACTTTGACAGATAATATACCTGCACACTTCACATTTAAAAGTTTTGTATATACAAATGGATTTTCATGTTCTCACAGCGGTAATAGCGTCTCTTGTTCTATAGCCTCACTAAAATACAATACGCAAAAAACCATTAAAATCAAAGTCAAAGCTACAGGAATACCGGGTGGTCCATATACAAACACAGCTTTTATAGGCTCAGACAATGATAACAACAACGCAAACAATCAATCTAGTGTTGATGTCAGTATTAAAAAGAAAAATGTAAATGGTAAAGCGTATGCTCAAAAATGGTCAAATAAAAATCTAGTAAAAACAGGAGAGTTGTTTTACTTCAAAGTTCAGGTTAAAAATAGATATAGTGAAACATTAGAAAATATTCTTATAACTGATACTTTACCTAATGGTGTGGTATTGGATCACTTAGTTCCAAGGAATTCTTCACTGCATTGTAGTGATGACGGAGCAACTCCGGCAACAATTACATGTACAAAACCGACTCTGACACATAACGAATACACATATGTAAGAATATATGTAAAAGTTCCTACTATTGCACCGGATGCAAGTAAAATATTTACAAATGTCGCAAGAGTTCAAACACATTCTGCTACTACACAATCAAATGATACAGATGATGACCAAGTAGAAGTTTATGACCCAAATATGCCGGGGAATGTAAAAATAACAAAAAGTGCCTCATCTACAACACTATACACCGGTGATACCTTTGACTATACCGTTACTCTTAGAAATATGAGTGCAAGTTATATTAAAAATGTAACACTGACAGACAACTATCCTTCTGAGATAGAGGTGCTGTCAGTTAATAAGGGTGATTTCAACAGTTGTACAACAAATACATCCACAAGAACTATCTCATGTACAGAATCACTACTATACCCATCTAGATCACAAAATATCGTTATTCACGCAAAGGCAAAAGATCCGGGGGTTAGTGTAAGAAATGTTGCTAACTTAAGTGCTGCTCAAGATAATGACAGTAGTGATAATGAGGCAGAAGCACTTATTGATATAATCGATACCTCTCTTGAAACAGACTTAAGAGTTGATTTCACAGATTCAAGTGTTACACTCGATACAGATACCGACTTTTACTATACACTAAGAGCGAGAAATAACGGAAGCGTAGATGCAAATTTGGTTGAGTTAAACATAACGATGCCTAATGATTTCTCTCAAGCATGGAATAATAGAGCTTCAAACGGAATTGCAGCAGACTTAACGTATGTCAGCTCAACAAGTCCCGGTTGGACATGTTCACTGCACGGCACAAAAGTTATCTCATGTACCAAAGCTGTATTGGCAGCAAGTTCAAGTTCTACCGTAAAATTAAAAGTTCATACACCAAATCAATCTGGTTGGATATTTACAGATGCAACAATTAACTCTGCAAATTTAGATTTAACTCCAAGCAACAACACAGATACACAAAATAATCTTATATCTGAAGCCCAAGCCGGTGTTCCAGCTATGTGTTATGAAGAACCACCTACATATCTGGGCTGTACGACAAATGCCGGTGTAGGATGTAAACAGACTATCAATGTGAAAAATCTTGATACGAACACTCTGTATGATGTCAAAGTATTTATTGACACTACGGGATATGGAACAAATTATATATCAGATTGTGGGGTAAACGGTGCTTCATCAGGATGTCATACGGGAACTAATATATATTTCTTAAATGGAAATTTTGCTCAAGCTATACAGTTTAACTCTCCATATTCATATTCAAGTGGAGCTACAAACAGTATATATACCGTCAACAACACCAATACACCGATATATGATGGAAACAATCTGTTTGCGAGATATTACAGAGGTGGAAAAAATCATTACGGTGCATTACACCCTTGTCCTTTACCAGAACCAGATCCCGGAGATGAACCAAACTATAACAGCTGTGGAATATTTCCGGATGTTTTAAATGAAGGTCTTTTAACTACTTTCGCTTTTCCAACAATATTAGAGACAAATTCATTTAACGATATAGTAACTTCTGATTTGGGTGGCAGTAATTTAACTGATTATCTATATAGAGATATTGAAGTTAACACAAATGCAACATTCGCACCTGTAAAAACATACAACAACTCATCTAGAAAGTTAATGCTTATAGATCACCTTAATGTAACTGCTAGTAATGTTACATTGACATTTAATGCAGGAAACTACTATATAAATGAGTTTAGTATTACGGGAGATAATGTAACTATAAACGTTAATGGAAAAGTACGCTTTTTTATTGGTGGAACGGCTAAAAACTCTTTCAATGTAACAAGTAGCGGATTTAGTATGAATGCCGGAGGAACTACATCTAATCTTTACCTATTCTCTACAGGTGAAGTGATACTAAACAGTAACTCAAGTTCAACATACAACATTAACGGTTATCTATACTCTACCAAAGCTATGACAATCAGCTACAATGCAAATGCAAATCATTTCACAGGAGCATTTAGTACTGAAAACAGTATGAATACAGTAGCTAACAGCACTGTTTTCACATATGTAGATACGGATTTAGTAACAGATGGTTATGGCGAATGTCCTAGAAGCAACTATGGAGATCGTAACTTTGTTATCGTCAATCCTAAAATAACTAGAAACCTGCTTGGTGATGTAAGAACTGTTGGTAATACTGTTACATGTATCTCTGATAATAACTCGATAAACGGTTCTTGTAGAACTGATTCAAATACGGTTTTAAATGAAAACAGTTATGTGCTATATACAAATGTAGAGAAAGATGAAGGTCGCAACAATATAACAGTTGATGGAGCTTCAGTAGCCGTATTTAACTCTTCGGGTGCTTTGGTTGACATAAATGTAAGTAGCTCATATACACTTAAAGTTGAGTGGGCGGGACTCTATTGGCAAGGAAACATTCATAACTGGAACTCGTCTCATGCATCCGGAAATGAGAGTTGGCTTGATACGACTGATTTAAGCGGTCAAACTATCGACTTGAGTGATGCTAGTCAATTTGGACAAAACAGTGTTGCTCTTCACACTCCATCTATGAACCCCGGAGAGTATAAAGAGGTGACAACATCTGGTAATTACTTCTATGATTATTACAATATTTACGAGACAGATTATGCAGGTGCACCTGAAAATGGTGGTGTATATAGCATATATACTGATATAACCGATATAATAAAAGCCGAGCCTAATCCAAATGGTGAATATCGTATAGCAAATCTTAAGACTATGAAAGGTAAAGAGAAAAATCTTGGTAACTTTGGCGGTTGGTCTCTTGTCATCATCTATAGTGTAATTGACGATCCTGATCAAAAATTTAAAAATATATCGGTATATAGTGGATATAAGATTATCTCATCAAATCACTCAACCGCTACCTCAATAGCAGTCTCTGGATTTAGAACGCCTAGTACCCTCCCGATAGAGAGTACATTATCGATTTTTGCCGGTGAAGGTGAAGCAGATAATGATGGTGATTACGGTCACTTAACAACATCTCTTGGAACAAACAATCTAGACAGTGCACACTCAGACAACCTCTTTAGAGGAATAATATCCGGAGATACTTCAAGCTTAAGAACACCTGCACATCCAAATACCAACGGAATTGATATTCAAAATTTTGATGTAGGTAGCTTTATGGGTACGGAAGAGAGCAGTGCATCTATTGAACTTGGTACAAATCTTGATACTTTCTTTCCAAGTATGGTAACTTTTGCTACAGAACTTCATAAACCAAATATCTGCTACGATTATGCCATTAAACAAAATGGTCACTTTTTACCGGTTGATTTACCAAGCAATGGTGTTCCTGATTTAAATCAGACAGTTTTAACAGGTTCTTCAAATCCGTTACAATTTAATATCTACCTTAAAAATAGAGAGGGAGATATTCAAGCTACTAAGCTTAGCCTACATACAAACTTTTACAATACACCTAATGACTATATGCACTATTATAATCAAGAACATTCCGGAAATAATGGTAGCGTATGGAAATCTGATGTAAATACAAGTTACTATCTACCATATTACGACTCATCATCAATGGTGTCAATTATTAATCAACCTAGTGTAAAAGGGATTAGAATCGGTATAGGTAACAATCCAACAACAGCACTTAATGGAGGTTCTTTAGGTTTACAAGAGTCTCAATATATTCGTTTTTCGACCTATTCAGACAACTCTAAACTACAGATGAAGTTTAAGCTGTATTTAGACATGATCTTAAAATTTAATGATGGGATTGAGCTTAATCTTAATGATTATGCCCTAGGAAGTCAGATTAAACGTTGTGAACCGTCAACATCTTATAACCCTGTTTGGGGACAATTTACCGTTATAGATTCAAAACTAAATCAAGGTGTAACAGATCCTGCAAACCTCTACTATAATCTTCGCACACAGGTGTCTCAGAGAGATTATGCAGTAAGTATTGTCTCATTAAAAGAGAGTCAAACAAACACTGACACGACTTTGCGTAATCACTGGGAAGCATTGGAAGCAAATACAACCGTAAATGTAGAACTTGCAGACTTAACAGAATTTAGTGATATAAATGCCAGCTGTGGTGACTCATTTAACGGTATCCCAAATACTAGCGAATTTGTAACCTTTGGTATGGGTAGCGGTGAATGGACAAAAGATTTAAATATCACTTCTACACCTTATGCACGTCCAAATCTTACATATCGTATCTGGTTTCTCGAAGATGAAAACGGTACATTAGTACAACACAATTGTGGAAATCCTTTCAGTTCAGGAAACTGCTATAGAACTTTATACGCAAATGTATATGCACCTACAAGTAGCTTCTGTTCAGCTGCTTGTTCTTCTAATGATGCAAACTGTTATCAATGTCTAAAAGGAAAATATGGAAAATCTTTATGTTCTCGTGACAACTTCTCAATTCGTCCGGAAGCTTTTGACATTGAAGGACTAAAAGATGTGAACAACTCATTATCACCACTGCTAGATACAACTCACTACACTTTAGTCAATGAAAGCAATGACTCACTAAGCGGAGGTACTACTCACCATATAGCTGCTAGATATAACTATAGGTTAGACATTAATGCAACAGGTTACTGCTATAAGAAAAATACGATTAACACAAGAGGTGTTCCGGGTTACAACAATGTATTTTCCGGCAATCAAAATTTTGCCTCTTTCAAATGGTTTGAGAATCCACCTGTAACATGTGCTGATGAGAGTGATCAAAATATTTCACTGGCATTTAACAATACCCCGTTTAGTACAAGTAAAACAATGCAAAATGTCAGCAACATCGGTAAATATACCATATCATTAAAAGATACTTCATGGACAGATGTTGATAAAGATGCAAATGCACCACATCATAATAATGCCCAAACTAGAAACTTCTTCTTAGGTCTAACGGGAAATAAGAGTGATGATTGTAAACAAAACAGTACATTTGTTCCTAAAATCGGACAACCTTTTGATAGTGTTTCTCCTACAAGGGAGAGATATATTGTAGGGTGTGATTTTGCATCTCAATATAATAAATTAGATGACAATTCACATACATGTAATCCTGTCTATCCTTACAGCATAGATGCTCATCAATTTAATGATTACAATATCACATCTCATCCAAGTCATATAAATATGGTCTATAATGACAATAGTGATATTAAAGAGATAAACAATGCAAACTCAACATATATCTATATGAATAGTGTTATAAATAACGTAGATAATAAAATGAATACTTATGTTGATGTAAGCTTATCTGCTGTTGCAAGAGATATGTCAATATTATCTAACTACACAAAAAGCTGTTATGCACAAGGTGTAGATATGAACCTTAACAGTACAACATGGTATTATGGCGGTGATTATAATCTATCTTATATGGTTTCAGCATATGATTTATCTAATAATCGTTTTGTAGATTTCAACACCAGTGCAAATGATATAAATTATACGATTTCACAAAACATTCATACAGCAGCCATGACATCAAGAGTCTATGTGACAGAAAAAGCCTTTAGAGATGATATGAACGGTAGTGCAAAAATCAAAGCACATATTAACTTTGATAAAAACATTACTAAAGCTAGAAATCCATTTAGAATTCATTTTAATGATGCAAACCTTACATGTACACAAAATTATAATGGCACAAATGATATTGCTGCAAACATTATGCTTGAGGATTGTAATTTTACAATGGATGGTTATTCAGGTACACAGAGCAAAGATTATCCACTTGCCGATAAAAATATAACATTTGTGTATGGTAGAGTTCATGCTCCTAGATATAGAGTAGTCGGAGATGAAGCAAACATAACTCTCTTCTATGAAGCTTATTGTGACATAAAATCAGGTTCTGATATTGGATGTTCAACTCTCTTAAGAGATTTGGTTTCACCAAATGCAAAACGAAGTGTAAACAGCGTAAATTGGTATCAAAATGAGAAACATACCACTATGGCAGATGGAAATGTCAGTTCTATTACTCCTGTACATGCCAATAGGGTTTCAGACAACATAACAGCTTATAATAAAGCTACGTTAAAATATGACAAATCAAAAGGTTTCCCATATAGAGCTACAATGAAAATCAATACATCAGATTGGTTGATATATAATAAATTTGAAGATGACAACACAACAGCCAATAGATTTGAGATGGAGTTTAGGCAAAAAGGTACTCGTCCAAGCAGAAGTCAAGGGATTAGCGATGATAGTGCCGCTGTAAACTCTAACAGGAGAATTATGTGGTAAAACATGCTGCATTTACTATGATAGAACTTGTATTTGCTATCGTAATTATTAGTATTGCTGTTATTTCACTGCCCATGATGACGCAGATTAATGCCAAAGGGCTTAGTGAAAACATTAAGCAAGAGGCGATATTTATAGCCTCTGCAAAATTGATGCAGGTGCTGTCATTTCCTTGGGATAAAAGAGCGATAGATGCCAACAACACTTTTGATAGTGCCAAGGTTGTAGATTTAGGCATAGCAGGTTCAAGCTATGGGCGTAAAGATCTATCTGGTGCCGATAGCACAAACAGTATATTTCGCATAGGTCATGTCAGAGATGATCTACATAGAAGGTTTTTTAACTATAACGACAATAATATAACCCATAATTCACCATCAGTAGGTATCGGTATAGAGGACCAAACAACCTCATCGAATATAGACGGAGATAGAAAAATCGGTTATAAAAACAGATACAAAACAACTATTTCAGTCTCATATGTTAATGATTCATCTGCTCCTGATGTATTATCAACTACAACTGCTGTAGGTCAGACAAACCTTAAATTAGTAGAAGTTAAAGTCGAAGATAACTCAACCGGTGTTTTAGATACTGTTGTTTTGCTTCGTTCATATGTTGCCAATATTGGTGAAGTCGATTATTTTAGTAGGATATATTAATGTTACGTCACGCTTTTACTATGATAGAACTTATTTTTGTAATAGTTATCATGGGAATAATAGGAAAATTTGGTGTAGAAATTCTTGCAAATACGTACCAAAACTTTTTACACACATCTTTACAGAATCGTTTAGAAGCCCAGAGTGAAGCTGCCCTGACACAGATAGCATCAAGATTACAATATAGAATAAAAGACACCATAGCGACAACAACCGGTACGGAAACCACCTTACGTTGGGTCGGTTACGATATAGAAGGTTGGAGAGGTATATACAACGGTACAAGAAATATTCCAACATGGAGTGGTTTTATCGACTTAGTTCCAAATCCTGCACAACTAAAGTCTCCAGAAACAAATACGACACTTATAGAAAATACAATCAATGATTTATCTTACGGCACAAAAGATATAAATGGCTCGGCACTATTTTTTATTGGGCAAGAGGGGGATATTAACGGTTCAGGATGGGGCGGTGCTATAACAGATCAATTTAGTTTCGCACATCCGATAAATCCACTTGGAGAAGACAAATTTTCTCCAGCCTCGGGCAGTTTTGCCGGTGTAGATATATTTGAGTTTTATCAGTTGGCATGGAGTGCCTATGCAGTAGATTTCAATAAAAGTGCTCAAACACTAACGCTATATTATAATTATCAGCCATGGAATGGAGAGAGTGAGACAGATGCTCAATCATCTCTATTGATGGAAAATGTAAATGATTTCAATTTCCAAACCGTAGGTAATCTTATAAAAGTTCAAGTTTGTGTAAATGACAGCAATATATCATCATCAGAGGGATATGCGGTATGCAAAGAAAAAACTATATTTTAAAACGCCGTGGAATTGCTATGATTATGGCAATAGCGGTTATTATTATTTTAAGTACAATCATGGCACTTATGTTAAATTTAACTGCTCAATCTTCAAAACAGACAACCAATGATTATCTGCATGAACAGGCTATTCTTTTAACAAGAAGTGCTATAGAGTACTCTCTATTAAGAATCTCTGCCACAAATAGAAGCACAGGATGTTTAACATCAATTAATGCAGCATATCCAAAAAATGATGCAACAAAAATATTTGATATAAATATGAGCATAAGATATATAGGATTATCTGCCGGAAATGTCTTCAATGAATGTAATGCATCAAATAATTATATCGTAAACGCTGATGTAACAAATAGTGAATCTAAAGGCTCAATTTTATTAGATGTTATTGTAAGTACCCCGCCTGATAGCAACATTACCACCGAACCTATCACCTATTTTAGACGAACTTTACAAAAATTGTAATTATTTTATACTTCTTTAGAAAAATAGGCTATAATCTAAAATATTATAAATTAAAGGAGTCGTCATGAACATCTCACTTGTTGGACGTCATGTGGAACTAACAGATAGTATAAAAGAGCATCTAAACAGCTCTATAGAATCTTTAGAAAAATTTAACCTTGATATTATTTCTGTCAATGCAGTAGCATCTTTGCAGGAGAAGAAGGGTACAAGTATAGAGTTTAGTATCAATTTAGCCGGTAAAAACACTATCATAATTAAACAGCGTGATGATGACTTATATGCTGCTATAGATATAGCTATTGACAGAGCTCAAAAAGCACTTCGTCGTCTTAGTGACAGAAAAAGTGATCATAGAAATGAGTCTATAAATGATGCAAAAAATGCAACTAACTCAAAAATTGACCTTAGTGTAGAGCAGGAGTCATTAGAAGATGAGATTGTACCTCATGAGTTGGAGCTATATAAGCCTCAAGAGATTGGTGATGTTTTAGAATCATTAAAACATAGTGATAAAATTTTTGAAATTTTTATAGACCATGAAGATAAAACACGAGTTCTTTATAAGCGTAGCAACGGTAAATTTGGTCTGTATTAAACAGTTAAAATATCTCGACACTGCATTATCTCTTAATGCTCTGTCTTTTTTTTAGATCTGCTCTTACATCTTTTACAACATCTTCATCTTCAGCCATATCTACATAGACAAAACGTTTTCCACTCTGCATATCTCCTTTAATCAAATCTCCGCTTTGTCGATATTTTAAGTCCAATGCGGCTATATCAAAACCATTGGTTGTCTTGACAAATTCATCTAAACGCTCACTTTTTTTCTGATATGTAAAGAGATAGCAGTAGCCTTTTAAACCGTTTCTACTGACACGACCACGAAGCTGATGCAGAGTCGATAACCCCAAACGTTCTGCCCCGACAATCACAACGGTACTAAGTCGAGGAAGAGATATACCGACCTCTACAACAGTAGTGGCTATCAAAATATTACCCCTCTCTTTAAACTCTAGTAAAACATCCTCTTTATCTTTATCTTTTCCGTGAGTCACATATACATTTTCAAAATTTTTCTCCCAATAGCCCCTCGCCTCCTCTATACTCTGATAATTTACAGCCTCGCTCTGCTGTACTAGAGGATAGACAAGCAAGACTTGATGATTTTGTGCTATCTCATCTCTTATATGCTGTAGTAATTTAGCAAAATCCGCTCTTGCTATCACTCTTGAGTCTATATCTTTTTTAAAAGGGGTTTTGGTGATTAGGCTTACATCTATATGTGAAGAGTCTATCATAGCCTGTGTTCTCGGTATGGGGGTTGCTGAAAATTGCAATACATGAGGATTTGCGGACTCTTTGCGTAACATCTTATCTAAAAGGTTTCTCTGAGCAGTTCCAAAACGGTGTTGCTCATCTATCATAACCAAAGCAACCTCTGGCAATTCTCTATATAAAAGAGCGTGAGTCCCTATGATAAACGTGTACTCATCAAGAGCTTTTTTCTCTGTTTTATTTGTTACAAGTGTTGTCTTTACATCTGGAAGAAATCTATCTGCCTCTTCAAAGAGTTGATTTGCCAATATTGTCGTAGGTGCCATCAAAACTGCACGATAAGGCTGTGCCATCAAAGCAGAAGCTAAAATAACCATAGTCTTACCAGAGCCGACATCTCCAACTATCATACGCTTTGCACTGACATCTTTTGAAAAATCTCTCTGTATATCTTTTATGGCACTTATCTGCTCATCACTAAGCTTAAACGGCAGAGTTTGACTCCAAGTAAGCCAATCTGTATTTAATCTCCGTATAGCTTTAAAATAGCGTCTTTTACTCTCTAAAGCTCTCATATAATCATACAGTTCTATAAATTTTAAAGCGTACATATCTCTGTTTTGAGAACTTTCATCTGCTGTAAGCGATGAGGAAGAACTCTTGAAGTGTAAAGAGATAACCCTTTTAGCAATCTTTTCTGGAATACCCTCATTTTCCAGAGCCTTACATGTAAGATATTTTTTTATAAGCCTCTGCATCACATCAGTGCGAAGTGCTGTTTTATATTTTGGGACTATATCTCCTATGGCGGTAATTTTTTGGGGATGACTCATCTGGCATCTTCCGGCCTTACATGTAACATGCCCAAATAGATAATACCGCTCACCTTGAATAAACTGTCGCATCATATAGGGTTTTGGTCGAAAGAAGACTGCCTCTATTTTATAGCCGAGGTTATGAGCAAAAAGTGTAAGTTGTAAAGTTTTTGGAGTTTGTGAGATATACTCTAGCGTAGCATCAATCACTTGATTTTCACCCTCACGCAGATACTCACTAATACGATAATCTTCAAATTTATGAGGAATCAAAAGTGCGAGTTGGGCATAAGAGTTTATGCCTAATTTTTGAAATTTAGTCTGATCAGCTTTTTGTATATCTTCTAAGAGTGACATAAGAGGATAATACTACAATAAAAAGGCTTATATGTAAAAGATGACAGTTTGTCATAAAATCGTCCTAATTTGGTTTTGTAACCGATTTGCACTAAGCAAAAAAAAGACGAAAAGATAATTAGTCTTCTCGCTTACGGCTCCGTTACAATCGCAAAACTTAAATCATTAATCTCTGTATGTTTTTTTATAAAAGCATTTAAATCGTCAACCTTAAGATTGGATATAAGCTCTAACTCTTTTTTAGAGTGTCCTAATTCAAAGCCCTTGTAGTAGTCCAAATAGGTGCGTGAAAGTCTCTGTGAAAGTGTCTCTACACGAAGTGGCTCAGAACCTAAAAGAAACTTTTTAGCCTGTATTAATTCAGCCTCACCGACTCCATCTTTTACAAACTCTTTTATCACCTCTTTTACAGTTTCACGTGCCTCTTTTTGTGAGGCTGTTTTTGTCTGCAGATAGCCTGTAAAATTACTGTGCGAATTACTAACGCTGACACGAGCATAAGCTGAATATGCAAGACCACGCTTTACTCGTATCTCTTCCATTAGACGACTGCCAAATCCACCAGTACCCAATATATATGTTGCAACACGAGCTTTATAGTACTCTTCATCATCTACATTCATATTATAAGGCGAACCAAAATATATATATGCCTGTTCAGTTTTTCTCTTTAGGATAGACTCTTTGGCTTTAGTCTCTGTTTTAACTTTAACAGCCTTGCCCTCTTCGCCCTCATCTAAGACAGATACGACTTTTTTTACAACTTCAACAGCTTTGGATTTTGAGATCTCTCCACCAATAACGGTAATTATACGTTTTTGTACAAGATGATGTTTTAAGAACTCTTTAACCTCATCAAGAGTTATAGACTCTATACTCTCTATCGTTCCATCAGAAGCAAACTCTAAAGGAGTACCGGAGTATTGTAACTTCTTAAGCTCGTTTGATGCTACATAATCAAAATCATTTTCACGGCGTTTTAAGTCCCCTATAGAGTTTGTCTTTATCTTATCCAAAGTTTTTTGCGTAAGATTTGGATCTTTTAGTAGAGATATGACTCTATCTACACCCTCATCAAACTGATCTTTTAAGCAACTAAGTTCCATAACCATAGTTTCAGTACCCACATTTGTACTTATGTGAATAGCTTTTGCTTCTAAAGCTTTTGCGAAAGCTGTTGAGCCTAAAGCTTTTGTACCCTCATTCATCATCTTTGCACTAAGTTTTGCCAATCCTGCTCTTTTAGAATCTTCTATATGACCACTGTTTTTAAAAACTATCTGCATAGATACGATAGGTAGTCTCTTCTGCTGTTCATATATCAGTGCAATCTCGCTATCACCGATTTTAATCTGTTGTAAATCTGCTGCCATAAGTATCTGTCCAATTATTAGTATAGGTAAAATTATTCGCTTCATGCGAACTTCTCTAAAGTTTCATAAGCTGTATTTCGTATAGCTGGAATCTCTCCAATATCATCAATAAGCTCTACAAGCTCCTCTTTTGCCATACGCCAAGATGCTCCTGCAGAGCTGACCACATTCTCTTCCATCATAGTAGAGCCTAAATCATTTGCTCCAAACATCAGAGCCATCTGACCTATATACGGTCCTTGCGTCACCCAAGAACTTTGAATATTTTTTACATTATCAAGATACAATCTAGCAACTGCCAAAAGTCTAAGATAGCGATTTGAAGAGGGTTTATCCATATCTGGAAACTGCTCTAAAAGTTTAGTATTTTCACCTTGAAATGACCACATAATAAAAGCACGAAAACCACCTGTCTCATCTTGAAGTGAACGAACCATATCAAGATGCTCTATAATCTCTTCATCACTCTCTAGTGTTCCATACATCATGGTAGCTGTGGACATTATGCCCAATTTATGAGCCTGTCTATGAATATCTATCCAGACCTCAGAGTCTATCTTTCTAGGTGCGATAATATCACGAACCCTATCGCTAAGTATCTCTGCACCTGCTCCGGGAATAGATGCTAAACCCTTTACATGTAAACGCTCCAATACCTCTTTTACACTAATGCGAGAGACCTTCGCTATGTAATCTATCTCTATCGAAGAGAAGCCGTGAATGGTGATTTGTGGATATTTTTCATGTATATGCTCTACTAAATCTTCATACCACTCTATCTTTAACTTAGGGTGTACTCCACCTTGAAAAAGTATCTGAGTTCCGCCTATCTCTAAAAGTTCATCTATCTTTGCATCTATCTCATCAAAACTTAACACATAAGCGTCTGCATCTTTTTCATGACGATAAAAAGCACAAAATTTACAATCCACCCAACAGATATTTGTGTAATTTATATTTCTATCCACCACAAAAGTTGTTATACCTTTGGGATGAAGCTCTTTTTTTCGCTTGGTTGCCATGATGCCAAGCTCTTTTAGGTCTGCATTTTTTATTAGATGCAGTGCCTCCTCTTTACTTATGCGATTTATCGCCATTTACGTTCCTTGCTTTTTTTAAAAAATAGAAAATACAGCAGAAGCAGTGCCACAACTACACCACCGCCTATCTGCAGCCAAGCACTTACATGTAAAGCTTTATTTATTATCTTTTTATGCATCTTATTGTCTATATTTATACCTGTCATCTGTGCTATATGACTCATAGCCGAGATAGCCAGATCTCCATCTGGTATATTCTGGTGACACGCTATACAGACACCACGTCTATCTACCTTATCTCTTTGCTGTTTATTTAGAGGTTGTGAAAGTTTCCAGTGATGTCCTACGGTCTGAAGCTGTGTACCGTTTTCATCTAAAAATTTAGAGTAATCAAAATGCAAGTTTTTAATAGCCGGTATCTGCTCATCTATGATAGTCGGCATAACCTTGCCGTCTGCACTCATTATGTCTATAACAGTGTTTATTGATGGGTCTTTTGTTGTTTTTGAGCCAGATATTCCAAAACCCATAGCCTTAGGCATTGAGTGGCAACTCTCACAACTTCTTGGTTTTTTCTGTATTGTGTGAGGCTGAATAGGTGCCATATCTATAGCATTTTGACCTTCATCACCCGCACCTTCTACATTTGGTATCTTAAAAATATGATTTTGTAAGAGTGTATCCGCATTTTTACCTATTACCGTAATTGTTGTTTGACATCCCGGAATAGTCGGACTGATTCTTCCCTCTCCATTTTGAGAGAGTGCCGGATCTTCCCATCTTAAAAATGAGCGGGTTTCACTCACCTTACCATCAACAAGATATTTTTTCAAATCTTTCATACCGCCGGTTTTACCGTGTATATCATGGTCATGTGAAGCTTTCAGCCAGTCTTGATTCTGTTTTGAGCCTGAATAGTCAATCTTAACATGACAGCCATAACATTGTGGAGCCCATGTAGCGTGGCAGGTATAACACTCCATATGGTCGTTATGTGAAGTGATGGTATCCATCGCTAAGATAGCCTCTTTTGAGAGTTTTTCCTCTTTTTTTAGCAACTTTAGCGGTTTTAATTTTAAATCTTTTCCACTTGCAAGATGAAGCATAACTTCATTGCCTATCTTTGTTGCATGTATAAGAGGATTTCCTCTAGCACTTAAAAGATAGCCGTCATCTGGTTTATCTACACTACCCTGTTTTAAATACTCTGCCATAGTTTTTGTCACGCCACGAGCTTTACCTGTTGCAGCTGTTGTATTAAACTCATCACTATAGCCTAACGGCAGCTCCCATGGATATTTTTTTGTAGTTCCATGGCAGTCTTGACACTCTATCTCCACAGCACCTGCGTTTGCTCCACTTAAAAATCCATCTCCGTGCATATCATTGGAGGTGTGACAATCTTGGCACAACATACCTTTTTGGTAGTGAATATCTTCTTGCATATGCAAATAACGCTTTGTATGAAGTTTTGGCTGTGGCTCTCCTTTGGCATCATAAGTTGCTTGATATGCACTCTCCATGAGACCTTGATATGAGACACCTATACGTTTTCCACGATTGTGGCAGGTAGAACAGGTCTCCACAGGAATTCCGCTATAGTGATTTTCATGAACTTTTACTTTTGTATCTCTTGAAGATTGAATAGAGTGAACTAGCAGATGACCGGCTCTATTTTTACTGATAGTGCTGTCTTTTCCCTCATAAAAACCCTCATTTGAGTATGGAATATGACAGGATGAACAGCCTATTCCTCTGTAATCACCTCTCTTTTGTCGCCCTTTGCTTCCCGTGTGACAACGAAGACACTCTTGACGAAGATATGTATATACTGCCAAAGACGGATCTTTCTCCACCTCATCTGCGGTAGGTGCAGGTGGCAACTTCTTCATGCGTGAAGGAAATGCCTGTGGCTCCATTTTTGAGAGTTTTTGCATGTAAGCTTGATATTTTTTAGTTCCCAATCTTTCATGCGGATCTTTTGGATTTTGGGTTTTATAGTTGCCTATATTGTGATTGTACCCCTCTTTTGCTCCAAAGCTCCATAATGCACCTTGTATTTTACCCTGTTCGCTCATCATCAGAGAGTTCATCTGAGATTTAACCTGATTTGGATGGCAGACACCGCAAGTGTTCTGATTTATCCATGTACTTCCCGGAGCCGGGTAAAACTCTTTTGGACCTTTGTGATTTATAAAATAAGATACTGTACCGCTGTGAGCTTTGTCTTTGTTTAGACTACTTGGTGTTCCACCGTGACAGACTATACAGTCATTGCCGCTATTGCCTGATTTTCTTGCCACATCTCTGATGGCTTTCATCATGCCAGAATCTTTTGAACGTATATCTTCTATCCCTTTGTGGCATGTTATACAGCTATTTGCAGCAAATATCAGGTTACATGTAAGAAAAAAAAGAGATAGAAAGATACGCACTATAAATCCTTTGATATAGCGTCTAAGACACCATTTATAAACTTTGGCGACTGTTCACTTCCAAAAGCTTTAGTCACCTCTATAGCTTCATTAATAACCACAGGCGGATCAAGCTCTGTAAACATAATCTCATAAGCACCGAGACGCAAAGTAGCTCTCTCTATAGAGCCTAAACGATCAAAATCCCACTCTTTTAGGTGCTTGATTATAGCTTCATCTACACTTTCAAGGTTATCCATGACACCTCTAAAAAGTGTTAAAGCGAACTCTTTTTGTTTATTGCGAATTTTTTTATCTTCTAATATCTCATCTGTATATTCACCGATAGATTGATTTCCTAAATCAAAAGCATATAGCAGACTCACTACTGCCATTCTAGCGTGATGTCTAGTTGCCATAATTAAAGATTCTCATAAAGGTCTAAAAGTTCAATAACAGTTGTCATAGCTTCAAAGCCTTTATTTCCTGCTTTTGTTCCTGCACGCTCTATGGCCTGTTCTATCGTATCGGTCGTAAGAAGTCCAAAAGAGACAGGTTTTGCGTATTTTAAAGAGATACTGGCTATACCTTTTGTAGCTTCGGCAGATACATAATCAAAATGAGGAGTAGAGCCGCGAATAACAGCACCCAAAGCACAAACAGCGTCATACTTTCCGCTTGAAAGAAGTTTGTCAATAGCCATAGGAAGCTCAAATGCACCCGGAACCAATACATGAGTTATATCGGCAATATCTCCGCCATGACGATCAAAAGCATCTTTTGCACCCTCTACCAACCTATCTACTATAAAATGGTTCCAACGCGTACTGACTATAGCAATTTTTTTGCCATTTACAACTTTTAACTTACCCTCAATCAATCTCATACTACCTCCTGAATTTTTAATAGTGTTTCACTTAAAGTTTTTAACTTATCTAATTTTAGCATATTTGGACCGTCACTAAGTGCAATACTTGGGTCAAAGTGCGTCTCAAAGAAAAAACCGTCAACTCCGACAGCTGCGGCAGCTTTTGAGAGATATGGCACCATTGCAGAGTCTCCACCGGTAGTACCGCCACCGCTTCCGGGCATCTGAACAGAGTGAGTAGCATCAAAAATAACCGGTGCGAACTCTCTCATAATAGGCAAAGCCCTCATGTCAACAACCAAGTTGCCGTATCCAAAAGAGCTTCCTCTCTCTGTAAGAAGCACTCCATGTTTTTTTGCATTTTCAAAACCAACTTCATCGCAACCACGACTCTTTAGCACTTTTAATACCGAATATCTCATATCATTAGGGTTCATAAACTGCCCTTTTTTGATATTTATCACGGCATCAGTTTTTGCGGCAGCTACAAGAAGGTCTGTCTGACGACATAAAAACGCCGGTATCTGCATAATATCTACAACTTCACTAACAGCTTGTACCTGAGAGCTTTCATGTATATCCGTTAAGAGTTTATATCCAAAATCATCTTTTACTTTTTGCAAAAGCTTAAGCCCCTCATCCAAGCCCGGACCTCTGTAGCTCTCTAAAGATGTGCGATTTGCTTTGTCATAACTTGCTTTAAAATAGAAGTCAAAACGTTCATCTTGATGATAATTTTGTAGAGATTTTGCAATCTTAAAAACATTTTTTTCACTCTCAATAACACATGGTCCTGCTATTAAAATCATTATTTCACCGCTGATTTGTCATATTCAAAACCTCTGTTTCTAATACCGGTTTCATATCTATCTTGAGCACTTTCATCAACAGCCTTGCCTAAATCTTGCTTTAAATCATTAAATGTTACACCTGTCTCATGTGTATAATAGACCCAAGCAGAAAGAGCAATAAATATAAATGCAAACATCCACCTGTCATGCTTTAAAGATAGTAACGCCATAACTACAAATGCACCCAAAACCACATAATATACATTGCCTTCCATAATAGAGCCTTTTTTTGAGATTATAGCATTATTTCTATTTACTCTTTGCAACGAGTATTCCACTAAGTACAATAAAAAGTATTCCCATAATAACCATAATATCCGGAAAAGTATCGCCTAACATTAAGCCTATGGCTATAGAAAAAACGATATTTGTATAACTTACCGCACCAACTACCCCTGCTTGTGACTCACCATACGCTTTTGTCATATATACCTGAGCTAAGGTTGCAAATATTCCCATCATAACGACATAAATCCATGTTATTCCATCGGGTAAGACAAATTTGGCAAATATAAAATCTAAACTGTTATCTGGTATATAATCAGACACACTCATCAGCAAAATCGGTCCTAAAGTTCCTATGCTCATAAATGAGAGAACTATCGCTCTAGTATCATAATATCTTTTAAGCTCTCTGACAGATGTGTATGCCAAAGCTGCTCCAACTCCGCTAAAGATTCCTAGCAGATCCGTTTTACTTAGCGAAAAACCTGTAGGTTTTGTGATAAGAATTATGCCGATAAAACCCAAAAATACTGCAAACCAACCTCTAAATGAAAGTTTCTCCTGCAAAAACAGCCAAGCAAAAACAGCTGTAAAAATAGGTGAAGTTTTAGAAAATGTCATAGCATCACCCAAAGGGATATTTGCAATATTGTAAAAAAATGCCAACAGAGCGATAAAACCTATAAAACCACGAAAAAAGAGTAAAAAAGGTTTTCCGCCAATATGTGTCATGGGATTTTTTAAAACCATAGCACCTATAAATACAACACCAAAAACATTTCTAAAAAAGACGACTTCCAATGAACTCAAACTCTCGCTAGAAAGTTTTGCAAATGCACCCATAATGGCAAAAAGAGAAGATGAGAGCAACATATACCTAACACCGAGGTCAATTTTATTTAGTTTATCTTTCATTTGGCTCTTTACTTGTAAAATGTCATGAAATTATACACAAGGCATATTAGCATGACAT
>WFND01000168.1 GCA_015484575.1 Helicobacteraceae bacterium | reverse complement strand
ATATAGGACAAGAGCAGCCATTTGCAGATACGATAGGATGGAACCGTGGCGGATATAAGTATAACGGGATAGATAGTGTAACTATCGATGTGGTGTAAAGCGATGTTGAAAAAAATTATATTGGTTGTTATGCTCAGTTTTGTAACTCTACAAGCACAAGATATTCATAAGATTAGAGTTCCTCATATCTCATTTGATATTGCTGCAGATAAAAATTTTCGTGCCTTACAGAGAAATTGTCAATGGTGTCACTCTTACGGATACATCCTAAATCAAGGTAAACAGACACGCAAATTTTGGAGTAAAGTCATCATAAAAATGAGAGATATATACAAAGCACCTATCACAAAAAGTGATGAAAAGCTATTAGTTGATTATCTTTTTAAACATTATGGCAAAAAGTGACGATTTACATTTAAGGATCTATTATGAATACAACATATGACTTAAATGCCTACCGTTCACATGAGTTAAATATTAAGATGAAGACATCTAGCGGAGATGTTATAAATCTTGATTTTGAAAATACTCAAGAGTTAGCTCTCTCTAGCAGAGAGAATGAAAAAGAGAGAAGTGGCTCGTTTGAGTTTTCATCTTTGCAAAAATATCAATTTTCAGTTAAAGGCAACGGAATTGATGAGCAGGACAAAAAAGAGATAGCTGCTTTTATGAAGGTAGCACAACCGTATATCGATAATTTTATGAAAGAGGTGTCTGACCAACAGCAAAAGACTCCTTTAAATCAGATATCAGATATGATTGAAAAGAGTATGGAGCCTATAAAAGCTCTAAGCCAAGACGGCAAAGAACATGGTAAAAATGAGTTAGTTAAACTCTTTGACAACAGCTTAAAACAGTTTAAACAGAGCCAAAAACTTATTGACGAGAGTCAAAAACTACTAGATAAGATATTAAAAGGGTTTGATAAAGATTTTCAATCTCTTATTTATGCTTAATGTATCAAAAAATCTTTTAAAGGTTTTTGTGCCGACATTCCTTTTGGGCGTGTAAAATCTAACGCATCATTTTGCATCTTCAAGTGACAATCTCTACAGCCACGTATGACATCATGCTCTTTTACATTCGCTTTTTCTATCTTCTCAACGGGATGACAACTAAAACAGTCGTTTCCGCACTCTGCCATAGAGTTTGGATTTGCACTGTGACAATTTATACATGTAAGCATAGGTCTATGTCTTGCATCTTCATGTATTGTCGGAACCAACTTTGGATGGCATGTCAAGCAGTCACCCGTACATGCCATCAAGCTTATATTTGTTATAAATAGTAATAATAAATATCTCATGGCGTAATTATACTTTGACTTTATTAATAAATAATTACTAACTTACATTAACTTTTATATCACCATCTACGACATCAAAAATAACTTTTGAGCCATCAGTCACTTTTGACTCTAAGATAAGATCAGCAAGACGATCTTCTACTATCTCAAATAGGGCTCTTTTTAACGGTCTAGCACCATATACCGGATCAAAACCGGCTTTTGCTATGTATTTTTTCGCCTCATCCGTAAGCTCAAGAGTTATATTTCTCTCGGCTACTTTAGCCGCTATCTCATTGAAAAATAGTCCAACAATACCTACAAGTTGCTCTTCACCTAAAGGATTAAAGATAACAACATCATCTAAGCGGTTTAAAAACTCTGGTCTAAAAGACTGTTTGAGCTCACTCATTACCACATTTTCAAGCTCACTGCTTCCGTGCATATTCATAATCTTATCTGAAGCTATATTTGATGTCAGTATGATAATGGTATTTGTAAAGTCTATAGTTACACCCTTGTTATCAGTCAAACGTCCATCATCTAAAACTTGCAAAAGCATATTAAAAACATCCGGATGAGCTTTCTCTACCTCATCAAACAGAACAACACTATAAGGCTTACGTCTAACAGCTTCTGTAAGTTGACCTCCCTCATCATATCCAACATATCCCGGAGGTGCTCCAACTAGACGTGATACTGCATGTTTCTCCATATATTCACTCATATCCAGCCTAATCATGGCATCTTCGCTGTCAAATAAAAATTTTGCCAAAGTTTTAGCCGTTTGAGTCTTACCGACACCTGTCGGACCTAAAAATAGAAAACTTCCAATAGGTCTGTCTTTATCCGAAAGTCCGGCTTTATTACGTTTAATAGCTCTTGAAACGGCAAAAGTAGCCTTCTCTTGTCCTATTACTGTTTTATTTAGCTCACTCTCTACATGTAAGATTTTTTCTCTCTCACTTTGAAGCATCTTACTTACTGCTATACCTGTCCATCTGCTGACAATTCCTGCTATTGCATCTTCATCAACACTATTTTTGAGTAAAGTACCGCTCTCTTGCATATTTTTCCACTGCTGTGAGATTGATGCCTCTTGCTCATTTAACTTTGGTATCTCTCCATACTCAATCTCGGCAGCACGATTAAAATCTCCACTGTTTTTTGCTTGAGCAGCTTCACGTTTTTTTGACTCTATCTCTGTTTTAATAGTAGCAATTCTATCAAAAACCTCTTTTTCATTATTAAACTGTACTTCCAAGGTACGTTGCTCTTCTGAAGCATCTGCCAACTCTTTTTCTATCTCTTCAAGACGTTTCTCATTTGCAGGAGTCACCTCCATTTTCAACGCCTCTTTCTCTACATGTAACTCTTGTATTTTACGTTTAACGGCTGATAGAACATGAGGCTCTGACTCTATCTGCATTCTAAGTTCTGCAGCAGCTTCATCTATAAGATCAATAGCCTTATCCGGTAAAAATCTATCTCCTATATATCTATCTGAGAGCTTTGCAGCTGCAACAAGTGCCGAATCTGTAATACTGACATTGTGATGAGCCTCTAATCTCTCTTTTATACCGCGTAGTATCTGTAGAGACTCATTTACACTAGGTTCATCAAGATTTACAGGCTGAAAACGGCGTTGCAAAGCTGCATCTTTTTCAAAATACTTTCTATACTCTTTTAAAGTTGTTGCACCGATAGTGTGTAACTCTCCACGAGCAAGTGCAGGTTTTAAGATATTTGCAGCATCCATACTACCCTCACTAGCTCCAGCTCCTACAATAGTGTGAATTTCATCTATAAAAAGTATGATATTTGCACTCTGTTTTACCTCATTGATAACGGCTTTTAGTCTATCTTCAAACTCTCCTCTGTATTTTGCACCGGCAATCAAAGCACTCATATCTAGTGCAACAACACGCTTGTTTTGAAGACTTAGAGGAACTTCTTTATTGTAAATTCTCTGTGCCAAACCTTCAACTAGAGCTGTCTTACCAACTCCCGGTTCTCCTAACAATATAGGATTATTTTTTGTTTTGCGTATCAATATCTGCATCATACGGTTTATCTCTTCATCTCTTCCGATAACAGGAGATAAAGAGCCTTCTGCTGCCAATGCAGTTAAGTCTATACCGTATTTTTCCAGACTTTCGAGATTTTCATCTGCACTTTGAGACTCTATCTTTTGACCACCTCTCATAGTCTCAAATGTTTTTGCCAAATCCCTCATATCTAAGTATTTTCCTAAGATAGATTTGTAAACATCATCACTCATATTTGCTACAAAATAGCTGTCAACTGCTAAAAAGTTATCTCCATTTTTAGCCATCTCACCCTCACCTTTCTCTAGTGAACGGACAAAGTTTTTTGAAAGTCTTATGCTCTCTTTTGAGATTTGTGACACTTTTGGCAACTGATTTGCCACACTCTTTACATCAAGCTCTATAGCTGTTTTGTCTATATTCATCTTATTTAGTGCCTGATTTAGTATAGAACTTGAATTACTAAGCAGTGACCATAAAAAGTGTACAGGCTCTACTTCACTGTTTTTATTGTGTAGTGCTAAAGAGATAGAAGACTCTATGGCTTCTCGCATCTGATTGGTTAATTTTTCTAATATATTACTCATTTTTAAAATCCTTTAGTTATGATTGGTATAATTATACACTATTGAGTCACTTAGTGTCAAGTCTTCTTAGTAAATTTATTAAACTTTTTATGCTATTATTT